>CAZZHF010000170.1:0-6633 GCA_964653545.1 uncultured Gammaproteobacteria bacterium
CCGCTGGCGCCGTAGAAGTCCTCGTACTGCCGCACACGCCGCTCGCGCGCTTCCTCGCTCTCGCCCTTGGGCGCCACGCAGTAGGCGTGCACCTCGGTCTGGTCGGGCGCGATCGGCCGCCAGGAGCGCAGCTGCGTGGAAATGCCGTCGAACAGGATCACGTTTGGGTAGATCAGCACCTGGCGCAGGCGCCCGGCCATCCACTTGGCGTGCAGCGGCCCCACGAGCGCTTCGAGCGCGTCGTACTGCATGCCCAGCGCCCGGTCGCGGAAGTTCGGCACGTCGGTCCAGATCATCACGTGGCCGTTGCCAAGGTCGTAATTGCCGTGCTGGGTGTTGGCCATGTCGACCTTGATGGCCTTCACGGTGTCGCTGGTGCCGGCGGCCGCGGCGGCCTTGGCGCGCTCCTGCGCCAGGCGAAAGTAGGACGCGTGCACGATGTCCACGTGATAGCCGTCAACGCCGTTCTCGGCCTGCATCTTCCAGTTGCCGCGGTGCGTGTACACGGAGTGCCCGCGCAGCACTTCGAGGCCGTCGACCGACTGGTTGGCGAACAGCTCCAGAAACGGCGCCGCGGCGGCCAGGTGCGTCTTGATGTCCGGCACGTCCGGATTCAGGCTTGCGAAGATGAAACCGTGGTAGCTCGCCACGTGCGGCACCGGCGTCAGGCCGTAATCGGCCTTGCTCCAGTGGTCCGGGTAGGCGCCGCCGGCCTCGTCCTTCACGTCCAGCAGCGCGCCCTTGTTGTCGTACACCCAGCCGTGGTACGGGCAGGCGAACAGCTTGGCGTTGCCGCGCGCCTTGCGGCACACCATGGCGCCGGGGTGCGAGCAGGCGTTGTT
Source organism: uncultured Gammaproteobacteria bacterium (assembly GCA_964653545.1). GTDB lineage: Bacteria > Pseudomonadota > Gammaproteobacteria > Immundisolibacterales > Immundisolibacteraceae > Immundisolibacter. The sequence continues at coordinate 843 of CAZZHF010000170.1, forward strand.
GAAGCCGCGCAGCGGCCCGTCGGCGCCACGGCTGATGACAACCGGCTGACGACCGATGACGGTGGTCAGAAAATCGTTCGGGTTCGGCATCTGGCTGTCGTGGCCGATGTATATCCAGGTCGCTTCCCATACGTGCTTGATCTCAAGCTCGAACAGGTCTTTATCGGTATACAGCGAGCGATGGACCTTGAAGGTCTCACCGGGCTTGTCGACGATTCGCCAGGCGATGTCCTGAATGCGCATGGGGAGGCCTCCGTGCTACGAGGAAGGAATGGTGCTGACCGTACGGTCGGCGCAAGTGGCCATGATAGGCCACCTCGCACCCGCTTTCGAGACATTCAGGCCGACTTCGGGCCGATGCTTCAGTACAACTCAGCCGCGGCGCCGTTCTGGTAACTGGCGACCGCCTCACGCAGACGTGACCGGCCGCGATGCAGGAGGACCCGCGCGTTGGCCTGTGTCACGCCGAGCACCGCGCACAAGGCATCCATGTCCAGCCCCTCGACATCGCGCAGCGTCACGGCACTGCGCTGCGGCGGCGGCAGTTGTTCCAGCGCCTGCTGGAGCACCCCACGCAACTGCTCGCCCGCGAGCAGGGCTTCGGGTGTTTCCTCGTGCCAGGGCTGCGGCGGCGCCTGCCAGTGGCCCCGGTTGTCGAAGCGATCCGCTGGCTGCGCCAGTACATCGTCGTCCCAGCCATCGCCAATCAACAACTCGCGTCCGCTGCGGCGCAAACGCGACAAGGCGGTGTGGCGCACGATGGTCAGCAGCCAGGTCTTCAGGCTCGCCCGCGCCTCGAAGCCCGAAAGACCCCGCAGCACGGCGACCCAGGTGTCCTGCACGACTTCCTCGGCGCTGCCCCAATCCAGCATGGCGCGCGCCAGGCGCAGCATGCTCGGCTGGTAACTCGCGACGGCCTGGCGATAGGCCTGCTGATCACCCGCCAGCAGGCGGCGTATCAGCTCCGCCTCGGTATGTTTGTCTAGCGGCACTGCTTGTCGGTTCGGCACTGTCAACAATGAGCCGGGGCACTGTAACAAAGCACCCGCTCGGGCGTTCAATGCACAGCTGCCCATTTGCTGGGCAGCGTTGTCGCAATTGAAGTTACTGAACGTGAACCAACAGGAGACCGACCATGCGTGACCACAACACCCTCGCCCGAAGTGCCGTCGCCGCCGTGCTAGCGCTAGGCCTTGCCGGCGGCGCTGCCAGCGTCGCCGCCGCCGATATGGAAAAGTGCTACGGCGTTGCCAAGGCCGGCAAAAATGACTGCCAGACCGCCAACTCGTCGTGCGCCGGTACCGCCAAGGAAGACCGCATGGCGGATGCCTTCATCGCCTTGCCCAAGGGCAGCTGCGACAAGATCGCCGGTGGCACGACCAAGGCCCCCGGCGAATAAGACGATGGGGCACGGGCCCGGCGCCAGCGTATGCCCGATGCCGGCAGCAGCCGGCATCGGGCTGCGGCCCGCGCACTACCAGGATCTGCTTGCGCAGCGTCCGGCGCTGGCCTTTGTCGAGGTCCACAGCGAGAACTATTTCGGCGCCGGTGGCCCACCGCTGCATTACCTGGAACAGGCCCGTGGCCTGTATCCGCTGAGCCTGCACGGGGTTGGCCTGTCCCTGGGCTCGACCACGCCTTTCACCGAGCACCTGCGCCACCTGAAACGCCTGATCGAGCGCTTTTCACCGGCGCTGGTGTCGGACCACCTGTGCTGGGGCGCCAGCGGTGATGTGCACCTGAACGAACTGCTGCCCCTGCCGTATACCGAAGAAGTGCTCGCGCTGGTCACGGCGCGGGTCATCGAGGTCCAGGACATCCTGGGCCGCCAGATTCTGGTCGAGAACGTGTCCACCTACCTGCAATACGCGCACTCGACGATTTCCGACGCCCAGTTCCTCGCGGAACTGGCCGAGCGCGCCGACTGCGGCATCCTGCTCGACGTCAACAACCTGTACGTGAATGCCCGCAACCACGGCTGGGACCCGGCCGAATACCTGGCCGACCTGCCCGCGCAGCGCGTGTGGCAACTGCACCTGGCCGGCCACAGCTGCCGCCGCTTCGGCGAAGTGGAACTGACCATCGACACCCACGATGCACCGGTGGCGGAGCCCGTGTGGGCCTTGTACGCGCAGGTTCTGGAACACATCGGGCCGCGACCGACCCTGATCGAATGGGACGCCAATCTGCCCCCGCTTGGCATCGTGTGCGCGGAAGCCGCCCGCGCGCAGATGCAGCTCGATTCCACCGCGGAGCCGGCCCATGCCCTCGCTGGCTGAGTTGCAAACGGCATTTGCCGGCGCGGTGCTGAACCACACCGCCGGCATCGAGACATTCGTCAGCGGCAACGGCCTCGACCCGGCACAGCGCGTGCAGGTATATCGCAACGCCGTGCGCATCCGTCTGAAGGAAGCCCTGGCCGAGGTCTACCCGGTGCTGCGGCGCCTGGTCGGCGAGGAATGTTTCGACGCCGTCGCCAGCGCATTCCTTAGCCAACACCCGCCACGGGTCGGCCATTTGCACCCGTTCGGAGCGCAGATGCCGGAGCTGTGCAGCCAGTTGCCGGTGCTCGCCGCCCTGCCCTACCTGCCCGATGTGGCGCGCCTGGAATGGGCATGGCAACAGACCTATCACGGTGCCGATGCGCCCAGCCTGTCGATTGAGGCCTTTACCGACGTGCCGGCCGAACAGCACGCGAACATCCGCCTGCAACTGCACCCCAGCGCCCAATTGCTGCGCTCCCCCTACCCGGTCGGCCGAATATTCGAGGTCAACCAGACTGACTACCGCGGCGACGACCGGGTGAATCTCGACCGCGGCGGCGAGTCACTGCTGGTCATCCGCCGCGGCCTGCAGGTGCGAGTCGAGAGTTTGTCTGCGGGCGAGTACGCGCTGCTGACGCAGTTGGACGCTGACATGGAGCTGGGCGGCGCAATCGCTTCGGCGTTGACGGACGAGCCTGGACTGGATGCTGGCACCGCCCTGGCCCGGCATGTCGCCGCAGGCACCTTCAGCACCCTTGCGATCACCTCAGGTTGAGTTTTCAGGCAGCCCACGGAGGCACGTGTCATGGCTCTTATCCAAACCGGTTTCAAGCTCACTTCGAGTGTGTATCGCGGCCTGGACTGGTTGGCGCCGCTCGGCGACCTGCTGCTGCGGCTTTACGTCGCCAATGTCTTCTGGAAAGCGGGCCAGCTGAAAATCCAGAGCTGGGACTCGACCTTGTACCTGTTTCGGGAGGAGTACAGCGTTCCGCTGCTGGCGCCAGAGCTGGCCGCCTACATCGGCACCGGGGTGGAACTTTTCTTCCCGGTGTTGCTGGCGTTTGGCCTTGCCGGGCGCTTTGCGGCCATGGTGCTGTTCGTGTTCAACATCATCGCCGTGGTGTCCTACCCAACGCTGAACGCTCAAGGCATCGCCGACCACCAACTGTGGGGGCTGCTGCTGGGACTGCTGGTCCTGCGTGGCCCGGGCAAGCTGTCCCTGGATCACTGGCTTTGGCCAGCGCTGCGCCGACGCATGGATGTTTGAGAATTGCCGTTGTTCGTGTGCAACTCCAAGCTGGCGGCAACCACAGACTGAGGGCTACCGAATGGGCCAACCCGGCATCCATCGAGCAGGCCGATTAGCCGCATCGAGTCTGATGCTTGCGCTAGCCGGCTGCGCCACCGCCCCGGTGGTGGTGGACTACGCCGAATACCGCACGGCGCCTGAACGCTACGCCGAAGCCGACGCTATCGTGCGTACCGATCTGGCGACTTTGCTCAGCAATGCCGACACCCTTGCCGGCCGGCGCGTGGAGCTGGCCGGGCAGGTCGATTACCGCGGCCACGTTGGTTATTTCTATTGGCATTTCTTGCTCACCGATGCCCAGGGTCAGACGCTGCGCTGTTACGAGCGCGAATACCGCGTGGACAGCTGGATCTGGGCGCGCACACTGGCGCGCCGGGCGGACACGGACGACGGAACGCTCACCGTCGCCGGCCGTTACAAGCCACCGCAAGGCCTCGAACTCGATTGGATCGAATACAAGGGCCACCACGTAGACACCGACTACTACCCGCCGCGACTGCTGCTGCCCTGGTACTGAGCTGAACTTCCAACGGCTGTGACCATGATGGGCGACAGATAACGGTTTCCTCCACCACGAAGCTCGGCGCGGTCATCGAGCGCCTGTCCTACGACCCGCACGGCAAGCGCCGTAACGTGGACTGGAGCACCCCGGCCCAGGCGCTGCTGGCGGTCAACACCGACCGCGGCTTCACCGGCCACGAGCACCTGGACGAGATCGGCCTGATCCACATGACAAAATCGCCGGGAGCGATTTTGAACCGCCGCCGGCGGGCCCCACCGGGGCGAGGGCGGGGACCGCCCGAGTAACGGTCGGGTCTACGACCCGACCCTGGGCCGTTTCCTGTCGGCCGACCCCTACGTACAGTTTCCGGAGACCACCCAGGGTCTTAACCGCTACACCTACGTCAACAACAACCCGCTGTCCCTGACCGACCCTACGGGGCTGTTTATCGGCAAGCTGTTTAAGTCCATCGGCAAGGCCTTCAAGAGCCTGTTTAAGGCCATCGGCAGCCTGTTTAAGAATCCGTATGTGAGGCTGGCGATTGGTATTGCGGTCGGGTTTTATGGGGGCCAGGCGATTGCACTTAAAGCCTTGGGCGCGGCGGCCAAAGGCGGGTTTACCTTTGGCGTAGTAGCTGGCGCCTCCGGCGGGTTCATTGCCGGCGGGATAATCGGCGGCAATCTGGAGAGTGCCGTTATGGGCGCGGTCACCGGCGCCGCGTTTGGCGGCATGGCCGGTTACGCAAACACCGCGAACTGGGGTCTAGCCAAAACCGTCGCCGGTCAAGCTCTGGTGGGTGGCACCACCGCCCGCATCCAGGGTGGCAGCTTCCAGAGCGGTATGCTGTCGGCGGGATTCCTTGCTTGGGCTGCCCCCCAGATCGAGCGAGTCAAACTAGCCTCCGAATTTCTCTCTCGCGTCGGGCGCACAATGGCGGCGGCTGTAGTCGGCGGAACCGCATCGGAACTTGGGGGTGGCAAATTTGAAAATGGTGCAAAAACATTTGGGTTCTTGCGAACGCTCACGGAAGCGGCAGATTATTACCAGACTTCTGTAGGACGTCCTGCGAATCCGATGCCGGGAGAGAATCGAGCGGAATCAACATATGAATGGGATGAAAATGGGCGGCAACTGCGAGATAGTTGGAATTTAAACGTGATTGCAAACAACAAACCCCTTGACGGCGCATGGTATGCTCCCACCAACTTCTTCAAACAGGGCGGAATGTTAAGCCGGATGATGAACGTCATACCTATAATGAATGCAATCGGGGGCTTACATGACTATCTATTTAACTCCGGTAAGCTTGATTGGAACCTATACAAAAACGTGGGAAGCATGTTGCCATCAGCGGCAATTAGTGTTGGGGCAGTTATGGGTAATTATACACAAGGCTGGGACAGTAATTCTGGAGTGATGTTTTACGTAGCCAGCCCACGTAACCAATAAGCCGTGAGCAGAACAGTTTTCTTTGTTGGTACGGTGACGCTGATCGGGTGGCTGCAGTCACTATCATCCTGTAGCTCAGCGGAGCCACATGAGAATTTTAAGGCACATATGAGTCATAACGTTGGCAAGAGTATCGACGATCCCTCGACTCTTTGGATACCTACAGAAAGATACGTGGAGTCCAAGAATCTCCCGAACGGGAATACTGAAAATGAGTACAAATTACGCGGCACCTGCAGGTATTTCTTTGAAGTGAATTCGGAAAGC
>CAZZHF010000171.1:0-6616 GCA_964653545.1 uncultured Gammaproteobacteria bacterium
CAGCACCTTGACCGAATACGGCAACCGGGCCGGATCGCCAAACCCGAGCTCGGCCAGTGCCGGCAGGCTGTAATAAGCCGCGCTGTCACCATTGGCAAGAGTGAGTGTGCGGTGACTGGCGGCGAACTTGGACTGGCCCATTAAAGACTCCGAGGGGTTTTTTTGATCCTGCCCAGGGCAGGCGATAGACAAGTCGCGCCGTGAGACTGACGCTGACGAGCTAGAATTATAGCCAAGTGACCCCGCTTTCGGCGATGCAAAAACCCTGCCAGTCGCGCCCGGAGCCCCATGCCGACTTCCGATCTCACCGCCCTGTCGCCGCTTGATGGCCGTTATCGGGACAAAACCGCCGCGCTGCGCCCACTGGCCAGCGAGTTCGGCCTGATCCGTTATCGACTGCGCGTGGAACTGGCCTGGCTCCGTGTGTTAGCGGCCGCTGCGCCGATTAATGAACTACCACCGCTCAGCGAGAAGGCGTTTGGGCGCCTGAAGGCCATCGAAAGTGGCTTCGACGAGGCTGGCGCGGCGCGGGTCAAGGCGCTGGAGGAGTCCACCAACCACGACGTGAAAGCGCTCGAGTATTTCATCCTCGAACAGTTCCAGAGCGAGCCTGAGCTGGCGGCCGCCCGTGGCTTCGTGCACTTCGCCTGCACCTCCGAGGACATCAACAACCTCGCCTACGCGCTGATGCTGCGTGATGTCCGCGAGCAGGTGCTGTTGCCGCAACTGGCGCAGATCATCGAACGCCTGACCACGCTTGCCCATGCCTGCGCCGATTACGCCATGCTGGCCCGCACCCACGGCCAGCCCGCCACGCCAACCACGCTTGGCAAGGAACTGGCCAACGTGGTTGCCCGCCTGCGCCGGCAGCAGGACCGCCTGGCGCAGGTTCAGATTCTGGGCAAATTCAACGGCGCGGTGGGTAATTACAACGCTCACCTGGCTGCCTACCCGCAGCTCGACTGGCCGACCCTGGCAGCGCAACTGGTCAGCGGGCTGGGACTGGAGTTCAACGCCTACACCACGCAGATCGAGCCGCATGACTGGATGGCCGAGTTGTTCGACGCCCTCGCCCGCTGCAACACAATTCTGCTCGACTTGTGCCGGGACCTGTGGGGTTATGTGTCGCTGGGCTACTTCCGCCAGCAGCTGGTGGCCGGCGAAGTCGGCTCGTCCACCATGCCGCACAAGGTCAACCCGATCGACTTCGAGAATGCCGAAGGCAACCTGGGCCTGGCCAACGCCCTGCTGGACCACCTGTCGCGCAAGCTGCCGATCTCGCGCTTCCAGCGAGACCTGACCGACTCCACCGTGCTGCGCAACGTTGGGGTGGCCACCGGCCATGTGCTGCTGGCTTGCCAGTCACTGCAAAAAGGCCTGGGCAAGCTACAGGTTGACCCGGCGGCGCTGGCGCGCGACCTGGACAGCGCGCACGAGGTGCTGGCCGAAGCCATCCAGACCGCCATGCGTCGTCATGGCGTGGAAAACCCCTACGAACAGCTCAAGGCGTTGACCCGCGGGCAGGCCATCACCGCCGCCGCCTTGGCCGAGTTCATCGACGGTCTGCCCCTGCCGGCGGACGAGAAAACCCGGCTGGCGGCCCTGACTCCGGCCAATTACATTGGCCTTGCCGCTCAGCTCGCGCGGGAGATCTAAGATGCGCCTTTTGCTACTGGCCGCGCTGTCAGTGTTGCTTGCCGCCTGCGTCAGCACGCGGACGCCTTGGACCGGAAACGCACCCAGCGCGCCAGCCGCGGTGCCGGCGTCGTCACCGATCACCGGCGGGGTCTACATCCGGCTGTTCGATGGCGTCCTGGCGCTGCCCCCGGGTTACGTGCTGGAAGGCAACGACATCGGCGAGAAAGTGCTGTTTCAGGGCCCCACGGGCACCGTACGAATCGGTTCGCGCGACGAACTGAAAACCGGCTACATGGACTACGTGCGCGCCACGCTCAAGGCCAAGGAGCTGCGCTGCGGGCTGGAAATTCTGCGTCACGGCACCGATACGCCACCCTTGTGGCTGTTGCTGGACAAGCAGCACTACGCGCTGGCCTTCGACCAGGACGCGCAGCGGGTTCCCGCCATCCTCGACGCCTACTGCGCCACGCTGCGCACGGCACCTGCCACGCCTTAGGAAAGCACTGAATAAATCCGTCTTCGAACCCGGCGCGGCCCCGGCGGTGTCCGAGTCATTTCGGCAGGAGAACGCGCCATGGTCCAAGCCCAGTCCACCGCCGGCCGCGCCCGGCATCCCGGCCCACTGGCCGGTCTCAAGGTAGTCGAAATCGCCTCCCTGGGACCCGGGCCGTTCAGCGCCATGCTGCTCTCCGACATGGGCGCCGACATCGTGCGCGTGGACCGGGCCGAAGCCGTGGATTACGCCGGCCCGGCGGGCCCGCTGAGCATCCCGCCCGAGGGCATTCCGCTGTATCGCGGCCGCCGTTCCTTGGCGGTGGACCTGAAGAATCCCGACGGCGTGACCACCGTGATGCGCCTGGTCGCCCAGGCCGACGTGCTGCTGGAGGGCTACCGGCCCGGCGTCATGGAAAAGCTCGGCCTGGGACCAACGCCGTGTCTGGCCGCCAACCCGCGCCTGATCTATGGCCGCGTGTCCGGTTATGGCCAGGACGGCCCGCTGGCCCACTCCCCTGGGCACGACATCAACTACATCGCGCTGTCCGGTGTGCTGGCCATGATCGGCGCGGATCCGGATGGCGCGCCGGTGATCCCCCTGAGCCTGGCCGGCGATTTTGGCGGCGCCGGCATGGCGCTAACCGTCGGCGTGCTGTGCGCGCTGTACGAGCGCGAGCGCTCCGGCCAGGGGCAGGTAGTGGACTGCTCGATGGTGGAGTCCGCCTCGTATATCGCCACGCTGTTCTACGGCATGCTGCACACCGGCCACCACCTGCCGCGCCGGGGCTCGAACATGGTGGACGGCGGCGCGCACTTTTATAACGTCTACCCCACGTCCGACGGACAGTGGGTCGCGGTGGCGGCGGTGTTGCCCAAGTTCTACGCCAATTTCCTGAAAGCGCTCGGCCTGGACCAGCAGTCCCTGCCGGAGCAGCTGGATGCCGCCCAATGGCCAGCCATGAAAGCGCGGATTACCGAGATTTTTCGTGCCCAGCCGCTGGCCTACTGGAACGAGCGCCTGCTCAACGCCGACCAGTGCTACTCGCCAGTCATCGGGCCGCTGGAGGCATCCAGCCAGCCACAGGCCCAGGCGCGCGAATCCTTTGTGAACGTGGCTGGCGTCGACCAGCCGGCACCCGCGCCCAAGCTGTCGCGCACACCCGGCTGGGTCAAGGGTCCCGGTCAGGCGCCGGGCATGCAGAGCCGGGAGTTGTTGGCGGATTGGGGATTTGGGGCCGACGAGATCGAGCGACTGCACGACGTTCGTGCGGTGCGGTCGCCTCGAAACGCTCAGTAGCGACTCGCAATGCGGTCAACCGCCTATATCCACCATCTGTTACGCCTCATGATTGGCCATGCGCGTTGGTTGGCGCGTCCGCGGCTCGTCTGGGCGTGCGGGCTGGTCATCACATGCGCGCTACTACTCGTATTGTTAGTTTTTCCGACAGAGTTCGGGGTACGCGTTACCGGCCTTGGTTTGGAACTGCTTGGCCTTGCCTTGACCCTTCGCGGCCTAGTTCATACGCGGAGATTTTTTGGCCAACCGTCTCTAAAGGGGCTTTTTCTAGTCTGGGCATCGGGAAGACCAAAGCGAGATACCGGGGCCGCACACACTGCCAGTTCGGTGTCGAGTATCCATCTGGGTGGAAGCTTTCCCGGTATCGGTTGGACAACCGTCAATCCAAGTGACTCTATTGAGAATCAGATCAAGGCATTGACGGAAAACGTCCTGCGGCAGCAACGCGACATCGGCAAGACCCAAAGCGAACTGGCTGCGTTGTCTTACAGAATTACCGAAGGTCTAGAGAAAGAGTCAGCCGCACGTTCTGTGATCTCAGCGAATTTTGAAGAAAAGCTTGAACGTTCACTGACTGACGGGATTTACGAAGCGCTCGTCGGCCTAGTATGGCTCCTGTGTGGGACCATTCTGAGCACAATGTCGTTGGAGATATCGCGGCTCTGAACTTGCCGAAAAATCGTTTCTACGTCGTACCCAATAGTGTTTGGAACAACTATGAAAAAATCCGAGTTCTATAAAGACGCACACACCGACGGGCGCGGCCCACTGGCCGGCATTCGCGTGCTGGAGGCCACCAATTACGGGGCCGGGCCGATCTGCGGCATGGTGCTGTCGGACCTCGGGGCGGAGTCCATCAAGTGCGAGCAGCCGCAGGGCGGTGATCCCATCCGTGCCTGGCCACCCTATGTCTGCGGCGCTGACGGCAAGGATCTGTGGTCCGGCGTGTGGGCACTTACCTTCAATCGTGGCAAACGCGCGGTGACCCTGGACTTGCGCCAGCCGGAGGGACAGGACCTGTTCCGTCGGCTGGCGGCGCAGGCCGACGTGGTGATCGAGAATTTTCTGCCCGGCACCATGGCCCACTGGGGTCTGGGCTATGCCGACCTCAAGGCGGTCAAGCCGGATCTGATTTATGTGTCCATCTCCGGCTTTGGCCAGTGGGGACCGCTCAGCGGCAAGCGCGGCCTCGACCCGGTCGGCCAGGCCATGGGTGGGGTGATGACCGCCACCGGCGAAGCCGATGGCCCGCCGCTGCGCGTCGGGCTGGCGATTGCCGACAACATGTCCGGCTGGCTGGGCGCGCTGGGCGCGCTGGCGGCGCTGCACTACCGGCGCAACACCGGCTGCGGCCAGTGGGTGGACGCCAGCCTGATCGACGCCATGCTCAGCTCCAGCGACGTCAAGCTGATGGGCGTTGCCAACGCCGGCATGCAGGTCCGCCGCAGTGGCAACGGCACCGATCTGGGCGCGCCGCTGGACATTTTTCCGTGCGCTGACGGCGAGTATCTGTTCATTCACGCGCTATACGACCACCTGTGGCGGCGGCTGTGCGGGGCGATCGAGCGGCCGGACCTGAAGGACGATCCGCGCACCTGCGACTGGGCCGCTCGCGCCGCCAATATCCCGTTCGTGAACGAAGTGCTCGGCGAATGGACGGCGGCCCGCCCGCTGGCCCAGGCGCAGGCGAGCCTGGACGCCGTGGGTGTCACCTGCGGGCCGGTGCTGTCGTTCCCGCAGATTCTGGCGACCGCCCACTACCGCGAGCGCGAGGGCGTGGTGGAACTGGATCACCCGACCTACGGCCCGCTCAGTCATTACGGATTTCCCACCAAGTTCTCGCGCACGCCGGCCCGGCCGCGGAGTGTCGCGCCCGCCCTGGGCCAGGACAACGAACAGGTTTACGGCGAACTGCTCGGGCTGTCCACGGCAGAACGCCAGGCCCTGACCGCCAGGGGGGTGATCTGATGACCGCCGACGAGTTTTACGCCCAGGCCGCAGCCGATACCGGACCCCTTGCCGGCGTACGGGTACTGGACGCCTCCGCCTACGGGCCGGGTCCACTGTGTGGTCAGGTTCTGGCCGACCTGGGTGCCGAGGTGATCAAGATCGACCTGCCGGGCAGCGGCGATCCGGCGCGCGACATCCCGCCCTACGTCAGCAGCGACCCGGCGCAACGCAAGGAGGCCAGCGTCTGGCACCTCACCTTCAACCGCGGCAAAAAAGGCATCACGCTGGACATCCGCAAACCCGAGGGTCAGGCGCTGTTCAAGCGCCTCGTCGCCTTGAGCGATGTGGTGATCGAGAGTTTCACCCCCGGCACTGTGGCCGGCTGGGGCCTTGGCTACGACGATCTGAAAGGCGTGAAGCCGGATGTGGTGCTGGTGTCCATCTCGGCCTTCGGCCAGTTCGGGTCGTGGTCCAGCCGCAAGGGTTTCGACCCGATGGCGCAGGCCATGGCCGGCATGATGCAGGTGACCGGCGAACTGGGCGGACGGCCGCTGCGCTCGGGCAATGCCACCGTGGATCATATGTGCGCCTGGCATGGCGCTATTGCCGCCATCGCCGCCCTGCATCATCGCGACGCAACCGGCGAGGGCCAGTGGCTGGACGTGAGTCTGGCCGACGTCACCCTGTACACCACCGACCTGCACCTGATGGGTGCCGCCAATGCCGGCTACGAGACCAAGCGCCTGGGCAACGCCACCGACTCGGGCGCGCCGTTCAACGCGTTTCGCACCTCGGACGGGCAGTGGATTTTCATCAATGCGGCACTGGATGCGCACTGGAAGCGCCTATGCCCGCTGATGGGACGCGACGATATGTCCGGTCTGGACTATTCCGGGCGTATGGCGGACTGGCAGGCCATAGATGCCCTGGTTGCCGACTGGGCGGCAAGTCAGCCACTCGCCGAGCTGCTCGCGCTACTGGACGGCGCCGGTATCACCTGCGCGCCGATTGCCAGCTTCGAACAGATACTGGCCGAACCCCACTACCGCGACCGCGGCAGCGTGGCCGAGTTCGACCATCCCGTCTTTGGCCCGCTCACCAGCTACGGCCCGTGTCCGAAATTCTCGGTCAGCCCGACCCGCATCCGCGCTCCTGCGCCGCGCATGGGCGAGCACAACGCGCAGGTATATGGCGCTCTGGGATTGGCAGCAAGTGACTTGGATGCCCTGCGCGCAG
>CAZZHF010000172.1:0-6587 GCA_964653545.1 uncultured Gammaproteobacteria bacterium
CTGTTCATCAAGGAACTGGAACAGGGTCTCGCCGACGGCCGCGCGGACCTGGCCGTGCATTCAATGAAAGACGTGCCGGCCGAGCTGCCGCCCGGCTTCGCGCTGCCGGTGTTCTGCGCCGCGGCCGATCCACGCGATGCACTGGTCACATCGCAGGCAGGCAGCCTTAACGACCTGCCGCCCGGCGCCCGCGTCGGCACGGCCAGCCTGCGCCGGGGCTGTCAGCTGCTGGCCCGGCGGCCCGACCTGGCGCTGGTACTGACCCGCGGCAACGTGCAGACGCGCCTGGCCAAGCTGGATCGGGGCGAGTGCGATGCGCTGCTGCTGGCCGCCGCCGGCCTGGACCGGCTGGGATTGGCTGACCGGATTGCCGCCCGCCTGCCGGTGGATGTGATGCTGCCGGCAGTAACGCAGGGTGTCCTGGGCCTGGAATGCCGGGCCGGTGATGCGGCCGTCGCGGAACTGATCGCACCCCTGCACGAACCGGCCACGGCGCTGCGCGTGCAGGCCGAGCGCGCCTTCGCTGGCCGGCTGGGCGGCGGTTGCCACACGCCGCTGGCGGCGCACGCGGTGCTGGACGGCGACCGGCTGCACCTGACCGGCCTGGTCGGCACGCCGGACGGGCGACGCATACTGCGCGAGGCACTCAGCGGACCCGCTGACCAGCCTCAGGCACTCGGTCTGGACCTGGCCCAGCGCCTGCTCGACCACGGCGCGGCCGACATCCTGGCCAGCCGTGCCTGAATCCGCCGCCAGCGGCGTGCTGGTGACCCGACCGGCCGGCCAGGCCACACCGTTTGGCGAGCGGTTGCAGGCCGCCGGCTTCAGTCCGCTGTACCTGCCCACCCTGGCCATCGCGGCGACGGATCCAACGGCGGCCGGCGCGGCCCTGCGAGCCGCCCTGCCCTGCGATTTCGCCGTGTTCATCAGCGCCAACGCCGTACAGCACGCCCTGCCAGCAATTAGCGCGACCGGTGGTCTGCCTGCCAATTGCGGGGTAATCGCGGTTGGGCCGGCGAGTGCCCAGGCACTGCGGGCGGCCGGGTTCCCGAACCTGTTGCTGCCGGAGGCCCGCTTCGACAGCGAAGGCGTGCTCGGCCTCCCGGCCCTACAGGCCGTGACCGGCAAGCGGGTGCTGATCTTTCGCGGCGAGGGCGGACGCACCCTGCTGGCCGAGACCCTCACGACGCGTGGCGCCGACGTCCGGGCGCTGACCTGCTACCGCCGGGTTGCGGCGGGTGACCCGGTTCAGCTTGCCGCCTGGCTGGCGCAGGACGCCATCGCCGTGGTGACCGCCACCAGCCGTGCCGGCCTGCAAGCCCTGATGGCCCTGGCCGGGCCGCTCGCGGCGCAGCTCAAGGCGCTGCCCTTGGCGGTGCTCAGTCCGGCCCTGGCCGAGTCTGCCCTTCAGGCCGGATTCAGCGGGCCACTGATGGCCGCCGACCAGGCGCGCGATGCCGATCTTGTGACAGCGGTCACTCGCGTGCACGGCACGCTCGCCGTGGACCGGTAAAATGCGCCCATGGTATGGACTCCTCGCGTCACTGTGGCCGCCATTGTCGAGAACGACGGTCGCTTCCTGCTGGTGGAAGAACTCGCCGAGGGCCGGCTGGTGTTCAACCAACCGGCCGGGCACCTCGAACACGGCGAGAGCCTGATCGATGCCTGCCGGCGCGAGACGCTGGAAGAAACCGGCTGGCGGGTCGAACCCGAAGCGGTGGTCGGCGTGTACCGGCGTATCGAGCCCGGCAACGGCCTGACCACGCTGCGTGTGTGCTTCAGTGCCCGGGCGCTGGAACACTACCCCGACCAGCCGCTCGACACCGGCATCGAACGGGCTGTGTGGCTGAACCGCGACCAGCTTGCCGCCTGCGCCGACCGGCACCGCACGGAGCTGGTAATGCGTTGCCTGGATGACTACCTGGCCGGCGCCCGGCACCCGTTGTCATTGCTCGCCGACATTTGATGGACCTCCCCTTTGGATTGCCGCTGCCGCCACCCGCTCGGGTGGTGGTCGGCCTGTCCGGTGGCGTCGATTCGGCCGTCACCGCATTGCTGCTGCAACGCGCCGGCTACGAGGTGCTCGGTCTTTTCATGAAGAACTGGGAGGACGACGACCAGTTCGGCGACTGCCCGGCCGAGGCCGACATTGCCGACGTGCAGGCCATCGGCGCGCAGCTCGACATCCCGGTGCAGGTGGTGAACTTCGCCGCCGAATATCGCGAGCAAGTATTCGCCCATTTCCTAGCCGAATACAGGCGCGGGCGCACACCGAATCCGGACGTGCTGTGCAACCGCGAAATCAAGTTCGGCGTGTTCCAGCAACACGCGCGGGCGCAGGGCGCGCAGGCCATCGCCACCGGCCACTATGCCGCCCTGCGGCGAGGCGGCGGGCAGATTCATCTTTTGTGCCCGGCCGACCGCGACAAGGACCAGACCTATTTTCTGCACGCCCTGACGCAGGCGCAGCTCGCCCCGGCCGGCATGCCGCTGGCCGGGTTCACCAAGCGCGAAGTGCGTGCGCTGGCCGCCGAAGCCGGCCTGCCCGTGGCGCAAAAAAAAGACTCGACCGGCATCTGCTTCATCGGCGAGCGGCCGTTCCGGGAGTTTCTGAGCCGCTACCTGGTGGCCGAACCGGGCGACATGCTCGACCCGGACAACCGCATCGTCGGGCGGCACATCGGCCTGCCGTACTACACGCTGGGCCAGCGGCAGGGTCTTGGCATCGGCGGCGGACATGGCGCGGGCAACGCGCCCTGGTACGTGGCCGGCAAGGACGCCGCGCGCAACACGCTGCTGGTCGTGCAGGGGCACGATCACCCGCTGCTGCTGAGCAATGCCCTGCTGTCCGAGACGGCCAGCTGGATTGGCGACAAACCGCCGGCAGTCCGATTTGCCTGCACGGCCAAGACCCGCTACCGCCAGACCGCCGAGGCCTGCGCGGTCGAGGTGCTGGATGACGGCCGCTGTCAGGTGCATTTCGCCCGCCCCCAGCGAGCGGTGACGCCGGGCCAGTCAGTGGTGTTTTATCGGGACGGCGAATGCCTGGGCGGGGCGGTGATCGACACCACCGCCCCCATTTCCCAAACCCTTTCAGCCGACGCCGTGAGCGCCTGAGGCTGCCTCACCAGCCGCCGCTGCGACCCAGATCCTCGTGAATGAGGAAGCGCTCCGGCGGAAAGGTCTTGGTGACGATCGGTGAGTTGAAACGCTCCACCGGCGCCGTGGCTTCCACGAAGGCGAACGACAGATTCAGCAGATTCTGTTCGGCCGGTGGCAGATCGCCCAACGGAAACTGGTTCAGGTGCCGGATGACGGCATCGAAGCGCGGCAGCACGGCGTCGTAGAAAATGCGAAGTTCTGCCATGTTGCTGCTGATACGCGCCTGGTTACGCTGCGACTCGGTCGGCCGCAGCCACTTGGCGCAGAACGGCTCAAGGTCGGCAAACGCAGCGGGCAATTGATTGGTCATTGAATGATCTCCGGGTGCTTGGTCGTTACGGCCGGCGGCCGTTGACCCACTCGTCAGCCACCCAGTACTGATGGCGCATGGCGATCTCGGTATCGCCAATGGTCTGCTCGGTAATCACACCGGAATCGAACGCCTTTTGCGAGAACTCCATGGTGCTCATGTCCTCGAGCACCGTGTCGCGCAGCACCACACGGGTGAATTCCTGCGCCAGCCGGTCGCCGGCCGTGGCCGCCTGCACCTGGTAGATGTTCATGTTCCAGATGGTGTCGTTCTCGGACACCGGCCAGAAGTTGTAGGTGAAGTACCAGCCGCGCCCCAGATCGCAAAAGAAATTCGGGAAGAACACGTTGATGTCGAACCACCAGGATTCGTCACCGGACGGGTTCAGGCCGCGCGTGTCGCCCTCGTCTGCCTTCACGAAACCGAAACTGCCGTGCTTGTAGGCAATGGCCTCGGCCGGCGTCGGCTGGATGTCGGTCTTCAGCCAGCACGACACCGAGCGGTGCGGACCGTAGAACCGCACCGAACTTGGCAGCGCCAATTCAAGGTCACCGGCGCCCGGAATAGCATGCCGGTGCAGATAGGTGGCGTGGTAGGCCTCCTGAAAGGCGTCGATGCTCAGCTTCCAGTTGGCCTTGACGCGCGCCGTGTAGTGGGCGATGTGCTGGCATTGGTCGAACGGAAATCCGTCCATATCCCTGGCCAGCGGACCCATGAAATCGGCCAGCGACTGCGCCGGCTGCGGATTCCAGTGCACGAAGATAAAGCCGTTCCAGGTGTCGCAGGCGAGCGCCTTCAGACCGAGCTTGGACCGGTCGATGCCGGGGAAGGACTCGATCGCCGGCACCGCCTGCAGGCTGCCGTCCAGACCAAAGCCCCAGCCGTGGAATTCGCAGGTAAAGCCGCGCGTGTTGCCGCAGGATTCGGTCGCCAGCGCCATGCCGCGGTGCGTGCACATATTGTGGAAAGCGCGCACCGCGCCGTCCTTGCCGCGCACCACCACGATGTTGCTCTTGAACACGTGCAGCTCGCGCGTGAAGTAGTCGCCCGGATTCGGGATCTCCTCCACCCGGCCGACCTGTAGCCAGGCCTGCTTGAACACCTGTTCGCGCTCGCGCTCGAAATACGCGGCCGAGGTCACCGATTCGGCCGGGATTGGCCCACTGCCCATGTCCGGCACCGGGGTGCCGAATTTCATGGCATGGCTGGGACTGAACGGATAACTGACCGGCGATTGCGGGGCGTTCATGACGACTCCTTCCTGTGCAGGGGCTCGTGGCGGCCCCGCGCTGTCGGCAACCGAACGGCCGGATGCCGGGAGTCATTAGAAAGGCTGGTCAACAGACCCGCTTGACGCCAGTCAAGGGGGCAACCGGGCTTGGAATCGGTGGACTGAGCCGCGCGCTGAGCGCACACCCCTCAGGTCAGCACCTCGAAACGTTGCCACGGGAACCCGTCCGGCACCTCCGGCGCGTGGAACAACTCCACCGCCGGCGCCACCTCCAGGAACGCCTGGCCAAGCTTGAGCAGGTTTTGCTCCGGGCCAGGCAAGGCATCCAGGGGAAACGCGTTCAAGTGCAGGATGATGGCGTCCATGCGCAGCAGGAGCGCCTGGTAAAAGGCATCGAGCGCCGCCATTTCGCTCTGGCAGCGCAGGTCGCGTCGTTCGCGCTCGGTATCCAGCACCCAGGTGCCCGCCCACCGCTCCAGGTCAGCAAAACTCGACGGCAGCACCGCCCCGCCGCCGCTCATGGCTGGCTCAACCAGCGCTGCACCGCCCAATGCTGGTGGCGGATGAAATACTCCATCTCGTCCGACAGATAAAGATGCTCCATGGCACCGGTTTCCAGGTTCTTTTGCACCTGCTCGACGGTGCTGAAGTCCTCCATCAGGGCATCGCGCAGCATGATCTTCATATACTCGCCGCCCAGCTTCTGCGCCGCGTTGCTCGGCGTCAGACCGTAGGTATTCACTTCCCAAATGGTGCGGTTAACGCTGATCGGCCACACGTCGTAGGTCAGCAGCCAGCCGGCACCGACAAACAGCGAGAAGTACGGAAACCAGATATTGGTATCGAACCACCAGGTCGGTGACCGGTCCGGATTTGCTCCCGGAACGTCCTCCACCTTGCCCGGTTGCAGCGCGAAGGCGTGTTTCCACATCAGCGCTTCGGCCGGCGTCGGCTGGTGCGCCGGATTGCCCCACACCGCCATGGTGCGGTGATCGCCATACACGCGGCAGGAGTTGGGCAGCCCCAGCGGGTTACCCGGTGCGTTCATGGCATCCGGCAGCGAGCGGCGGTGCACGGTCGCCACGTGGTAAGGCTCCAGGAAGGCGTCGGTGATCACCTTCCAGTTGGCATTCACGTCCAGGCGGTAGCTGCCGGTGTGTTCGTACTGCTCAAGGGGGTGCTGACCGACGAACTCCCCCAGCTCGCCCAGGTACTCGGTCAGCGTCCACGGCGGTGTCGGGTTCCAGTTCACAAACACGAAACCGCGCCAGCTACCCACCGCCAGGCGCCGCGCGCCAAGGCCGGCGCGGTCCGCTTCCAGGCGCGGGAAATATTCCTCGCCCGGCACGCTGCGCAGCGTACCGTCGAGGTTATAGGTCCAGCCGTGAAAATCGCACACAAAGCCGCCGGCGTTTCCGCTGGCGCTGCGCGTCAGCACCATGCCCCGGTGGCGGCACATATTCAGAAATGCGTGCAGCTCGCCATCGTTTCCGCGCGTGATGATGACCGAGGCGCCCCACACCGGGATTTCGAGCACCCGATAGTCGCCGGGTTGCGGTACTTCGTTGGCCCGGCACACACGCAGCCAGGCGCGGCGAAAGATCTTTTCGCGTTCCTGTTCGAACTGCACCGGGTCGGTATAGGCCGCTGCCGGCACCCGGGAGGTGCCAACATCGGGCGTCTGGGTGACAAAATTCATGCCGATCAAATCAGACATGGCAGGTTCCCTCCGCAAAATTGCCGTTCAAAGCTGCGGGCCGCCGCGCAACACCAACAAGCCCGTAACAACACGGTAACCTACCGCGATTTGCGGGGTTTGTCCCGCCCGCGGCGCCCGCTATTTGGAACGCATCCCCCCGTCCACGCGCAGCACCGCGCCGGTGA
>CAZZHF010000173.1:0-6574 GCA_964653545.1 uncultured Gammaproteobacteria bacterium
AGGCGCGCTTCATGTTCGGCGGCCAGACCAGCGTGCCGATGGTGCTGCGCACGCCCCACGGTGGCGGCCTTGCCGCAGGTCCGCAGCATTCGCAGTGTCTTGAAGCCTGGCTGGCGCATGTGCCCGGCCTGAAAGTGGTCTGCCCGGCCACCGTCGCCGATGCCTACGGCCTGCTGCGCAGCGCCATCCTCGATCCGGACCCGGTGATCTTCATTGAGCACAAGGCGCTGTACGCCCGCAGTGGCGAGCTGCCCGACGCATCCGAGGCGATACCGATCGGCGTCGCCGCCGTGGCGCGGCCCGGCCGCGACGTGACGGTGGTGACTTTCGGCGCCTCGCTGTACGACGCGCTGGCGGCAGCAGACCGGCTTGCGCAGCGCCAGGTGGAGGTGGAGGTGATCGACCTGCGCGGCCTGCAGCCCTGGGACGAGACTGCCGTGCTGGCTTCCCTGGCGCGTACGCACCGGTTGGTGATATTCCACGAGGCGGTCACCGCCTACGGACCGGGCGCCGAGATCGCCGCACGGCTGGGCGAAACTGGCTTCGATGAACTGGATGCGCCCATCCTGCGCGTCGGCGCGCCGTTCATGCCCGTGCCGTTCGCGCCGTCGCTGGAGGCCGCCTATCGGCCCACCACGGACGAGCTGATCGCCGCCATCGAGCGTGTGCTCGCCTGACAACTGCCCGAGGTATCGCCGTGTCCGACGCTCCTGTCCTGACTGAACGCCAAGGCGCCGTAGCGCTGCTGACCATCAATCGGCCGCGTACGCTGAACGCGCTCGACGTGCCGACGCTGGAGTCTTTCGAGCACGTTTTCGCGGCGCTTGAAGCCGACCCGGCGGTGCACGTGATCGTTATCACTGGCGCCGGTGAGCGCGCCTTCGTGGCCGGTGGCGACATCGCGGATCTGGATTCCCGCCAGGGCCTGGCCCACTACCAGCAGTTTGCGGAGGTCATCCATCGCGTGTTCCGGCGGGTCGAGACCTGCGACAAGCCAACCATCGCTGCCGTCAACGGTTTCGCGCTGGGCGGTGGCACCGAACTGCTGCTGTGCACGGACATCCGTCTGCTGGCCGACAGCGCGCAGATTGCGCTCCCGGAGATCAACCTTGGCCTGTTTCCTGGTGCCGGCGGCAGCCAGCGTCTGCTGCGCCAGATTCCGGCCTGCCATGCCCGTGAGCTGATGTTCACCGGTGATCGAATCGGCGCCGCGCAAGCGGTCGCGCTGGGTCTGGCCAACCGCGTGGTGCCGGCGGCGCAGCTGCTGGCCGACGCCTTGGCGCTGGCCACGCGTATCGCCGAGAAATCGCCGCTTACGCTGAAGCTCTTGAAGCGCAGCCTGCTGCACGGCGCCGATATGCCGCTGCCGGCCGCGCTGGCTCATGAGCAGGCGATGATCAGCCTGGTGTTGGACAGCTCCGACGCGCACGAGGGCTGCCGCGCGTTCCTGGAGAAGCGCCCGTCGGTGTTTCGCGGCGAGTGAGCGGCCCGGTCATGCAGCAGGCCCTGGCCATGCCCAAGCTCGGCTTGACCATGACCGAGGGTCTGGTGGCCGAGTGGCGCCGCGCGCCGGGGGAATCCTTTGCCGCCGGTGATGTGCTGGTGGTGATCGAAACCGACAAGATCGCCAGCGACCTTGAGGCGCCGGCGGCCGGGCGATTGCAGGCCATCCTGGTGGCGCAGGGGCAGACCGTATCGGTCGGCACGCCGCTGGCGAACTGGGTGTCGGACGCGGACGCGGGATCAGCTGACGACGGCATTCCAGTGCCGCAGGTTGCCCCCGCGGTGTTGAAGAGCGATGTGCCGGCGGTGGCGGCATCGGCCGTTCAAACCGCTGTCGTTGCGTCACCGTCTACGCAACCGTCACCCGCAGCGCCAGGCCAGCGCGTCATCGCCACGCCGTACGCGCGCCGCCTGGCCGGCGAGCGGGGCGTGGTGCTCGAAACGCTCGCCGGCAGCGGACCTGGCGGACGTATCCGGGCGGCGGATGTGCCGCTGTCGGCCGCGGCGCACGCCCACGCGCCGGCACTGGCCAGGCCCGACGCGACCACAACATCCCCGGCCAGCGGGGAACACTTCCTGCTCGCCGAAATCGACGCCGCGGCACTGCTCGACTGGCGCGCGCGCTTGCCCGCCGCTTCGCAGACGGGACTGGGCGGTTTGGTGCTCTACGCCGCCGCGCGCGTGCTGGCCGGATTCGACGCCAGCGCAGTCTGTGGCATGGTTGACGGCGCGAGCGTGCCTGCGTCGATTGCCACGCAGGGCCTCAGTGCCCTGCTCGCTGCGCTGCGCTTGCCTGCGGCACCGGCCACAACGCCCGGCCACGGCCTGGTGTTCACCAACGCCGGTCGGGGCGGTATCCGGCTGTTCGCCCCGGCCCGGCCGGCCGGCTGCAGCGCGCTGCTGGGGCTGGGCAGCCTGTGCGATGGCCGGTTCGGTCTGGCGCTGCGTGCCGACCCGGGGCACTGGCCGGCAACCAATGCGGCCGCGTATCTCGAACGGCTGCGTACGGGTCTTGAAGACCCGCGGACCTTGCTGCTTTGATAGTGTTCCGGCGCGGCCGTGACCGCGTCCCACCCTGACCTGGAAACGACTGCCGTGAATTTCGAACTCAGCGAAGAGCAGCGCCTGATCTGTGACACGGCCGACCGCATAGGCGCCGATTTCGGGCCCGATTACTGGCTGGCAAAAGACCGCACCAAGGCCTTCCCGCAGGAGCTGTGGCAGGCCATCTGCGACGCCGGCCTGTGTGGCGTGGCGCTGCCCGCGGCGCACGGCGGCACCGGGCTTGGCATGCAGGAAATGGCGCTCATCGTCGAGCACCTGGCCGCTGCCGGCGGTGGTGCCACGCTTGGCCAGCTGTTCATGATCAATCCCATTTTCGGCGGCGTGTCGCTGTCGCGCTACGGCAGTCCCGAGCAGCAGCAGGCTGCGCTGCCGGGCCTGGTGGCCGGAAAGATGAATTTCTGCATGGCGCTGACCGAGCCAGACGCAGGCTCGAACACGCTTGAGCTGCGCAGTTTCGCCCGCGCCGACGGCGACGGCTGGCGCCTGAACGGCCAGAAGATCTGGATCACCGGCGTCAAGGAAGGCCACAAGATGCTGGTGGTGGCGCGCACCCGGCGGGTCGAGGAAGTGACCCGGCGCACCGAGGGCCTGTCGATGTTCATGATCGATATCGACCGCGCCGGCCTGAGCTACTCGTTGATCGAGAAGCTGGGCACCAATACGCTGTCCTCGTGCAGCGTGTTCTTCGACGAGGTGCGTATCGAGCCGGGCGAACTGGTCGGCACGCTGCATGGCGGCTGGTTCGAACTGCTGGAAGTGCTCAACACCGAGCGCATCGTCACCACCGCCGCTCTGGTCGGCGCCGGTCACATGGCCATCCGCCAGGCGGTCGACTACGCCAAGCTGCGCAAGGTGTTCCGCGGCACGCCGATCGGCGCCTACCAGGGCGTGCAGTTCCCGCTGGCGCAGGCGCACGCGCAGCTCGAATGCGCGAGACTGATGAACCTGAAGGCCGCCTGGCTGTGCGATCAGGGCCAGCCTTATGGCTCGGAAGCCAACACCGCCAAGCTGATCTCCGCGCAGGCTGCCATGCAAGCCATCGAGCACGCCATGCAGACCCTGGGCGGCATGGGCTACGCGCGCGAGTCGCACCTGGAGCGGCTGTGGCGCGACGCGCGCCTGTTCCGCTTCGCTCCGGTGGCCGAGGAGATGGTGCTGAACTACATCGCGACGCACGACCTGGGGCTGCCGCGGGGCTATTGAGAGGGTAGGTCATGGTCAACCTGAGCGCCTTCATCGACCATCACGCGCGCGTCAGTCCGGCCCGTGAGGCGGTGCTCTACGACGGTGCGCGCATCACGTATGCCGACCTTGCCGCACGCTTGCGGGCACTGGCGGGGCTGTTCGTTGCCCGCGGCGTGTGCGCGGGCGACGTGGTCGCGGTGCTGATGAAAAACAGTGCCGCCTACCTGGACATTGCCTTTGCCGTCTCGTACCTGGGCGCGGTGCTGCTGCCGATCAACTTTCGCCTGTCACAGGCCGAGGTGGCCTACATCATCACCGACGCCGGCGCAAAACTGCTGTGCGTGGACCAGGAGCTGACCGGCAGTGTTGGCGGCACGGACGCGGTCGTCGTGTTCGACACCCGTGCCCAGCGCGATCCGCGCGTCTTGGTGGGCACCCAGATTCCGCCGCCGTGCACCGTGCGTGCGCCGCAGGACCTGATGCGCCTGATGTACACCTCGGGCACCACCGCGCACCCGAAGGGCGTGCAGCACACGTATTCCAATTTCTACTGGAAGAACATGGACCATGTGTTGGCGCTTGGGGTGTCGCGCGACAGCCGCGCCAACGTGGTCGGGCCGCTTTACCACGTGGGCGGCATGGACCTGCCAGGCATCAACGTGCTGTGGCAAGGCGGCCTGCTGTACGTACACCGTGAGTTTGACCCGGAGGCGACGCTCGCCGCCATCGCCGCCGAGCAGCTGAACTGCACCTGGATGGCGCCGGTGATGACCGGTCGCGTGCTGGCCCTGCCACAGCGCGAGCGTTATGACATATCGAGTCTGCGCTGGTGCGTCGGTGGCGGTGAGAAGACACCCGAGTCCCGCATCCGCGCCTTCGCCGATTACTTCACCGGCGCGCGCTATGTGGATGGCTACGGCCTGACCGAAACCTGTGGTGGCGATACCATCATGGAGGCGGGCTACGAGCTGGCCAAGATCGGTTCCACCGGTCGGGCCACGGCACATGTGGAGCTGCGTATACGCGACGAGGCCGGCCAGGACCTGCCGCCAGGCGCGCACGGCGAGGTGTGCCTACGCGGGCCCAAGGTCATGCCCGGTTACTGGAACGCGCCGCAGAAAAATGCCGAGAGCTTTTTTGCCGACGGTTACTTTCGCACTGGCGACGTGGGCTACGTGGACGCGGATGGGTTTCTGTTCCTGACCGACCGGCGCAAGGACATGATCATCTCCGGCGGCGAGAACATCGCCTCCTCGGAGGTCGAGCGGGTCATCCACGAACTGCCCGAGGTCGCCGAATGCGCCGTGATCGGCGTGCCCGACGCGCGCTGGGGCGAGCGGCCGCTGGCGCTGGTGGTGCTGCGACCGGGCGCCACGCTGGATGCGAACGCTGTGCGCGCCCATTGCCTTGGCCGCCTGGCGGCCTTCAAAGTGCCCGATCGGGTGCTGCTGCGGGACACCCTGCCGCGCAACCCGTCCGGCAAGGTGCTCAAACGAGTTCTGCGGGAGGAATTGGGCGATTAGTCTGAGCAGCCCGGACGTCGTTCAAACAACACGGCAACGGGCGTCGGCTGGCATTGCTATTACTCCGGACCGCCAGGCGCCGGGCACGGACTGGTCGCGCGGTGTGTACGCGGCGTCAGATTTTTTTGCGAGGTAATGCTTGATGCGGAAGACCAGTAGCAAAATGGGCGCGCCCCGGCATTTTCGAAAACTGTTGGTGGCCAACCGCGGCGAAATTGCCATCCGCGTGTTTCGTGCCTGCACGGAGTTGGGCATCCAGACGGTGGCCATCTACTCCGAGCAGGACCGCCTGCACCTGCACCGCTACAAGGCGGACGAGGCCTACCTGGTCGGCGCCGGCAAGGAGCCGGTGCGGGCCTACCTCGACTACGAGGAAATCATCGCCCTGGCGTTGGCGCGCGAGGTCGATGCCATCCATCCCGGCTACGGCTTTCTGTCCGAGAACGCCGATTTCGCGCGCGCCTGCGAGGCGGCCGGTATCGTTTTTGTCGGGCCGTCGCCGCAGGTGCTCGAATCCATGGGCGACAAGGTCTACGCCCGCGAGGTGGCCATCCGCGCCGGGGTGCCGGTAATTCCCGGCACCAAGGGTGCGATCAAGACACAGAAGCAGGCACTGGCCTTCGCCGCCGAGGCGGGCTATCCGCTGATCGTGAAGGCGGCCATGGGCGGCGGTGGGCGGGGCATGAGCATCGTGCGCGACGAGGCCGGCCTGCGCGACGCGCTGGCCCGCTCGAAGGCCGAAGCGCAGGCGGCGTTCGGTAGCGCCAAGGTGTTCATTGAGCGCTACCTGGAAGGCCCCAAGCACATCGAGGTGCAAGTGCTCGGCGACCGCCATGGCAACCGCGTGCATCTTTTCGAGCGCGACTGTTCGGTACAGCGCCGGCACCAGAAGGTGGTGGAGATTGCCCCGGCATTTACCCTGAGCGAAGCCACCCGCGCGGCGCTGTGCGCCGATGCGCTCAAGATCTGCGCCGCCGTGGATTACAGCAACGCCGGCACGGTGGAATTTTTGCTGGACCGCCAGGGCCGGCACTATTTCATCGAGGTCAACCCGCGCATCCAGGTCGAGCACACCATCACTGAGCTGGTCACCGGCCGCGACCTGGTGCAGGCACAGATTCGTGTCGCGGAGGGCCACCGGCTGGACTCGGACGCAATCCGCATCCCGAACCAGAAGGCTGTGGAGCGCCACGGCTGCGCCGTGCAGGTGCGCATCACCACCGAGGATCCGGCCAACAATTTTGCGCCGGACACCGGGCAGATCACCGCCTTTCGCGCCGGCGAGGGCTTCGGCATCC
>CAZZHF010000174.1:0-6565 GCA_964653545.1 uncultured Gammaproteobacteria bacterium
AGCTTTTCAGTCACTGCGGACACATTGGCGTAGGCGTATTCGCGATAGGCCGGATCATCGTGGATGAGGCCCACTCCGTCCAGGATCACGCCAAAACCGTGTCCGTGCCGGGTTGTCACCTGCAGGCCGGCGTCGTCGAGGGGAAATTCCACGTTGCCAGCCAAGCCGGCTAACGGCCCGCCGAGGATTTTGATGGCCGCCGCGTGTGTCCAGCCGACGTGATAGCCGTCGCCGATGAAATTCTCCGCCGGAACCTTCCAGTTGCAACGCAGGATGGATTTCATCGGCGGGCCAACCAGTTCCGCGCCACCGGTGCCGTCCATCCAGGTATCCAGGTACCAGCCCATGTCGCCGAGGTAATCCTCAAGGCTGGGCGCGGCAGGATCGAAACAACCGAACACGAAACCGCGATAACTGGCTACCTTGGCCACTTCCCGCAGGCCTACCTTCGAGCGGTCAAACTTCCCGTAGTAGGCCGACTGCTCCATCGGCAGCGCCGCAAGAGCGCCATCCGTGCCGAACGACCAGCCGTGGTAGTTACAGGTGAAGGCCTTGGCGTTGCCGGAATCGGCGTGGCAAACCTGGTTGCCGCGGTGGGTACAGGAATTCAGGAGCGCCTTGATCGAGCCGTCCTTCTGGCGCACCACGATAACCTTGTCCTCGCCCATATAGGCGGTCACGAAGTCGCCGAAATCCGGGATCTGGCCCTCATGGGTCAGGAACAGCCAGCAGCGGCCAAAGACCCGCTCCAACTCCTGTTCGTAGACCTCCTGGTCCCAGAACACCCGTTTGCTTTGAATGCCGTTGGCGACATCCACCAGCTCGTTTACCTTGACCACAATTCACCTCCGTGTAGCGCAGCGGCCCAACCCCGTTCCCAATCCGGCGGGGGGTCGATTATGCCGCAAGCGCTGTTCATCTACATTAAACTGGCGGACGATCCGATCACAGTTGCATGAACTGTCGATAGCCGCGCCAGAAGCCACGAATGGAGTTCTCGTCCATACCCAAACGGTCGAGATCGCCGTCGCTGTCTCCGCCCATGGCCAACACCGAACCTGCGTTCGCTTCCACGCCAACCAATCCGTGCTGGACGATCTCGACCGCTTCGCCGTCTTCCATGGAAATGAAACCGGCCGGGCCGACCAGGTTGATGTTGCGCAGGCGATGCGCACGCACTTCGGCGCTTTCGCCAAGGTAGCCAAAGAAGGTCCACACCACCTCGGTGTCCGAGATGCCACGGGTAACGATCTGGCGCGTGGCCAGGGTGTTCTGGATCTGCTGCAGTACGACGTTTGGGAACAAAGACTGGATGGTCAGGGACACACCGTCACCATAGTCATCCTTGAACTCGATCACGCGTCGGTCGGCCAGCGCGTCGGCCGCTGGCATGGCCCGCATGCCCTTGTTCTGGTACTCGGAAACATCACCGCCGCTGCCGGAGGTCATGATCTGAAACAGATTGTGGAAGCGGTGGCCCTCGTCCATGACCGCCGCGCTGTCCTGTGCCGGGCGGTAAATACCAAAGGTCGGGTAAAACAGGTGCAGCAGGGCGCCGTGGTAGCTGTCACGGGTATTTTCGGCGTACAGCTTCCAGTTGCCGCGCATCTGCTGACGAGTTGTGCCCAGCAGTTCTATCGGTCGTCCGAGCACGCGCCGGATATTGGCCAGCATGACCGGCCCCAGGTAGTCGTGCAGCGGCTCGGCCTGCTCGTCGAAGGTGGCGAACACCATCGACTCGACGCACTCGACGCGCAGCTTTTGCAGGCCGTGGCTGGCCATCTCGAAATCGGCCGGGTACCCGCCCTTGCCGCCCAAGCCCTTGCGAAACGGCACGCCGATCAACGCACCCCGGTTGTCGTAAGCCCATTGGTGGTAGACGCAAGTGTGCGTGCCGGAGGCGCTGTTGCCGCGCAGTTCGCGGCACACCAGCGCGCCACGGTGGGCGCAGCGATTGACCCAGGCATGCAGGCTGCCGTCGGTATCGCGGCACAGCACCACCGGCGTATCGCCGACGACGTTGGTCTTGAAATCGCCGGGGTTCGGCAGCTCCGCGTTCAGACCAAGATAATTCCATGTGGGCCCGCGAAACAGGCGCTCCTGCTCCAGGGCGTAGACCGCCGGATCGGTGTACAGCGCGTAGGGAACTTCGGTCAATTCGGCACGCGGCCAAATAGCCGAAACGGCGTGTGGTGCGTTCATATGGCGCCTGGCCGGCGGGCGAACTCAGGCCGCAACTTTCAGTTCGGCCAGGCCCAGGCCGGTGATCCACTCAGGCACCGGCTCGTAGCAGATCACCTCGCCGTGGAAACGCGGCATGGCCGCCATGGCAATGATCCAGTTGCGAATCTCGAAGGCACCGTTGCCGCCTTGTTCCAGCACGTAGGCATCGTCGAGTTCGGCCATCGCCTCCACGTCGCCGCGGACCACCAGATCCAGGATCATCCGGTCGAAGGGCTCGTTGACCCGCCCCATGTCGGCCGTGCCCACCCGGTGACTGATTCCCCCGCAGCCCATCATCACCACTTTGTCGTCGCCCGGGAAAGCCGCGACGGCGGCGCCGATCATGCGCCCCAGGGCCAGGGCACGCTTCATACGCAGCAGCGGCGTCACGGCGGCCGCCGTATAGATGGGGATCGTGCGCACGCCGCGATTCGGTGTAACCGCCAGGTGCACCGGAATCATGGTGCCGTGATCCAGGGTAAGCGACTTGGCAACCGACCAGTCAAACCCGTTATCGAAGCCATAGTTCATGATGTGCTCGGCCAGCGGCACATTGTTGGGCACCGGGTAGCGATCGACGCGCATCCAGTTTTCCTCAGGCCCCTCGACGTCACCGATGCCGATCAGGAAACTCGGCTGGCAATGCGGCCCGAACAGGGCGAAATGGTCGTCCCCGACCACAATCGCCGTATCGGCGCCCAGTTCGGCAATGCGTTTCACGACGCGCTCGAAGCCCGCCATGATGTTTTTCGCCTGGCGCTGGTTGGCGACTTCCGGAAAGGCCGTGATGGCGGGATCGTGTGGTACGCAGAATCCGCCGACGATGCTTGCCATGCGCATATCCTCCTTAAATCCAAGGAACCATGAACCGTAACTGTCTCGCCCGGTGTCGGCTCACGCGCCGACCCTGGCCGGCCCGCTGCGTCCGAGTGCACGCCGCAGTGCCCCGCGCAGTTGCCGAAAACGAATGTACCCCTTCAGGCCGATCGCCTTGAAACCGGTCATCCCCATGTCGGGCAACTTGCCGTCGTTCATGTGAACCAGATAATCGAAGGGCATCTCGTCGGCGCCTTTCAGCAACGGCCACACCATCAGCGTCAGCAAGGTATTGACACCGTGCGCGGCCAGCGCCTTCAGATCCACATGACGAATCATGGCCTGCTCTGCCGGCGTCAGCTGGTAAGCCTTCAGATAAGCATCCGGGTCGCGCCGAAACGCCTCGATGCGCGAGGGCTTGTTGCCGAACTCCCAAAACACTCTTTCGACTGCGTGCACGCTCATTCTGCGTCCTCCGTTCGTGTATGTACCACGCCTCAAACTGGCCACTGACCAGCCGATCGGTTGGGCAGTGTACCGATTGCCCGGCCATCGCCGCCATTCAGGTCAACACACGGTTTGCGGCCGGGTTTCGGCAAGGCTATGATGCCCAACTGCGTGGTTCGCCGGTCAACTGGCGCACTACGTTACCACCTGTTAGGAGGAGAGCTTATGGTTTCGCGCCGCGAATTCTTGCGGGGCGGCAGTCTTGCCGGACTGACGTCGCTGGTGCCCGCGGCCACTGCTGCCGTGCGAGCAAAGGCGACGCCTGCCAACCGCCCATACGAGGCGGTCTGTGATACCCGATATCCCGAAGGCGACGCCTTTCTGGCGGCAGTAGCCGGCCAGGCCTACCGCAGCCATGGCGTCGGCAATGACCCCGGCGTGGTCCTGGGCGTACTGCCGGAGGCCATGACCGCCGGCCGGGCCGTGGTCGGGCTGACCACGCACACGGCCCTGGTTATCGCCCAGCAGGTGGCCGGCCCCCAGGGGTACGCCTTGGCCTACCACGGCGAACACACCCATCTGGGCGATGAGCAACTGCGCCACCGTCTGCTCGGCAACGCCGCCTGGCTCGCCGACCTGGCGACGCTGCTCAAGACCAGCGCGGATGGTTGGCCAAGCGCGCTGGGCAATGCCATCCCGCGTCTGACCAACGACCAGGAATGTGCCGATCGGCATGAGCTGAGCTGCCGCGCCACGCGCCCGCAAGGCAGCCCCGGCCAACTCGTGTCCTGGGTTCTGGTGTCAGCGCCCCGCAGTTAAGTCACTGGCCGGTTCCGC
The DNA here is from genome assembly GCA_964653545.1 of uncultured Gammaproteobacteria bacterium. Taxonomy (GTDB): domain Bacteria; phylum Pseudomonadota; class Gammaproteobacteria; order Immundisolibacterales; family Immundisolibacteraceae; genus Immundisolibacter. The sequence goes on from CAZZHF010000174.1 coordinate 4,324, forward strand.
CGTCCGCAATTTGCCGAGGAGATAAGCCCATGCCCCAGGTGCTGCCCGACTGGCTGACACCCCAGCAGTTTCAGCAAGCGGTGAAAGAAATGCGCGCCGTGGTCGGTGATAAATGGGTCTTTTACGAGGACGGCCCGGCACTGCGCAGCTACCGCGACGCCTATTCGACCTTGGACGACGATGCCTTTCTGCCCTCGGCGGTGGTCGCTCCTGACGGCGTCGAGGAAATCCAGAAGATCCTGAAGATCGCCAACGACTACCGGGTGCCGCTATGGACCATATCCAGCGGCAAGAACTTTGCCTATGGCGGCCCCGCGCCGCGCAAATCCGGCTACGTGGTAGTCGATTTGAAGCGCATGAATCGCATCATCGAGGTGAACGAAGAGTTCGCCTACGCGCTGGTCGAACCCGGCGTCACCTATTTTCAGCTGTACGAGTACATCCAGAAAAAAGGCTACAAGCTGTGGATCGACCCGGCTGCGCCAGGCTGGGGCAGCGTCCTGGGTAACACCCTGGAGCACGGCGTTGGGTACACGCCATACGGCGACCACTACATGATGCACTGCGGCATGGAGGTGGTGCTGGCCGATGGCACGGTGCTGCGCACCGGTCAGGGTTCGCTGCCGGGCACGCAGTGCTGGCAGCTGTTTCAGTATGGCTTCGGGCCGGTGCTCGATGGCATCTTCACCCAGTCCAACCTTGGCATCGTCACCAAGATGGGCATGTGGCTGATGCCAGAGCCCCCCGGCTACATGCCGTTCATGATTACTTACCCGAACGAGGACGACCTGTTCGCCATCACCGAGGCGGTGAGGCCGCTCAAGGTCAATATGGTGATCCCCAACGGCGCCTTCACGGTGGGCCTGTTGTGGGAAGCCGCGGTCAAGACCACCAAGGCGCAGTACTCGACTGCCAAGGGGCCGCTTCCGGACAGCACGCTCAAGAAAATTGCCAGTGATCACAAGCTCGGCATGTGGAATTTTTACGCCGCCCTGTACGGGCCTAAACCGATGATGGATAACAGCTTCAAGCTGGTGCGCGACGCTCTGGGCAGTATCCCGGGCGCCAAGTTCTACTTCGACGGTGACCGCAAGGGCGACCCGTCGTGGGATTACCGCGTAAAACTGATGCGCGGCATCCCCAACATGACCGAATTCAACATCGTCAACTGGGTCAACGGTGGCGCCCACATCGACTTCTCGCCCATCTCGCCAACGCGCGGCGAGGACGCGGTCAAGCAGTACGAGATGATCAAGACCCGCGCCCATGAGTATGGCTTCGATTACATCGGCGAGTTCGCGGTCGGCTGGCGCGACATGCACCACGTGTTCCAGCTGATTTTCAACCGCAGCGACGAGGCCGAGAGGAAGCGCGCGCACGAATTGTTCGGCGTGTTGATAGACGAGGCAGCCAAGGCCGGTTACGGCGAGTACCGCACGCACCTGGCGTTCATGGATCAGATCGCCGGCACCTACGACTGGAACGACGGCGCACTCTGGAAACTGCATCACCGACTCAAGGATGCACTGGATCCGAATGGCATCCTGTCGCCCGGCAAGATGGGCATCTGGCCCAAGCACATGCGGGAGGAAAAAGCATGATCCGGCGCACGCTAGGACTGATCCTGCTGGTGGCAAGCGTCGGCGTCACCGCCTCCGAAACGGCACCCGACGGCATCGATGCCCGCCCGCGCAGCGGCGAAAAGTCCTGGCAGCTGTTCTGCGAAGGCTGCCACAAACCCGGCACCGAAGGCCCCGGCACGCGCGTGCTGGCCGATCGCCTCGGCTGGGACAAGGCGCCGCTGAAAGGTCGCCAGGATCTGGACCCGACCTACGTCAAACAGGTGGTACGCCGCGGCCTGATCGAAATGGCGCCGCTGCGACCAACCGACATCACCGATGAGGAACTGGACGCCCTCATCACCTATTTGCGTCAACCCTGAGTACGAAAGGATTCGCATGAACGCCCCGCAATCACACACCCCCGTCACGCTGGACCACTGGATCGGCGGAGCCGCTGTTGCCCCGTCAGGCGGCGCCTATTTCGACAACCTGAATCCGTTGGATGACTCTCTGTACGCACGCGCCGCGGACGGCAACGCGGCCGACGTGGAACGCGCCGTGCAGGCGGCGGCGCAGGCCTTCCCGGCCTTTCGCAAGCTGCTGGCCAAGGATCGTGAGGCGCTGCTGCAAAAGGCCGCCGCCCTGCTGTGTTTCGATTACAGCAACCGCCTGTGGGGCTA
>CAZZHF010000175.1:0-6563 GCA_964653545.1 uncultured Gammaproteobacteria bacterium
ACGTCCTGCTGCTGGACGAACCCTCCAACGATCTGGACGTCGAGACCCTGCGCGCGCTGGAAGAGGCGTTGCTGGAGTTCCCGGGCAGTGCGCTGGTGATCAGCCACGACCGGTGGTTCCTGGACCGCATCGCCACCCACATCCTGGCCTGCGAGGGTGACTCGCAGTGGAATTTCTTCTCCGGCAACTACCAGGTGTACGAAGCCGACAAGCGCCGGCGCCTGGGTGAGGAAGCGTCCCGTCCGCACCGCGTGCGTTTCAAGTCGCTTCGTTAATCAGCCAGGGCCCCTCATGAGCGACCGCTTCGACGGCGTCAGCGTCGTCAAACAGGCCAACGTCTACTTCGATGGCACCTGCGTGAGCCATACCGTCCACTTCGCCGACGGCACACGCAAGAGCCTGGGCGTGATCTTCCCGTCCACGCTGACCTTCAGTACCGGTGCGCCGGAGCGGATGGAAGTCCTCGGCGGTCGCTGCCGCGTGCGCCTCGCCGGTGCGACCGACTGGCATGGCTATGGAGCGGGGGAGTCGTTTTCTGTGCCCGGCGACAGCTGTTTTGACATCGAAACGCTGGAGCGGCTCGACTACGTGTGCCACTTCGAGTAGACAGCCCGGGCGCTGTTTGAAACATCGGCCCGTAGCGCCGGACAATAAAAAAACCCCAACCGCGAACGGTTGGGGTTTTGGGGTTTGGTGGGGCGGCGTCAATCGAATAGGGGCATAAAACCTTTATAAAACATTGGTTAACTCCCAATTTAGTTGCTGAAATACCAACAAAAGTACCAACAGACGCGGCCATTAACCTCGATAAGGGCTTCACCAGGAACGCTTACCCCGGACGCGGTATGGGTCAGTTGCGACCTAGTGGTTACCGGGCCAGTCCAACAGGCATAGTGCCCAACGCTGTCGCTCTTTGCCGCTGCCTACACTTGGCGTACTGGGGGCGATGTTGTCACCGAGAGTCTGGTCGGCCTACCACCGAGCTCGAACGGGGCATTAATAGCCTGCGGAGTTTATAGCCAGCAACGAGGGGAATCGCGGATGGATATGGTCGCTGAACTGGTGGTGGACGCGCAGGCGACGGTCGGTGAGGGGCCTAGTTGGGATGCTGATGCCGGTCACCTTTTGTGGGTCGACATTCAGGGTCGGGCAGTCCATGTCTATGATCCACTCAGTGGGCAGGACCGAGTGATCCCGGTGGCGTGCGAACCCGGGACTATCGTGCCGCGGGCCGGCGGCGGCGCCGTGTTGGCAACCGATCGAGGGTATGCTTTCCTTGATCTGGACACTGGCGCTCTTGATGTTGTTGTACACCCGGAGGCACAGCACCCGGAGCGGCGCTTCAATGACGGAAAGTGCGACCCGCAGGGGCGTTTCTGGGCCGGCACCTTGCTGCAGGATATGGACCTGCCGCCGACCGAGTGGGATCCGGTCGGCACGCTCTATCGCCTGGACCACGACCACACCGCGGTGCCGATGCTGGCGCAATTGACGGTGCCCAACGGCCTGACCTGGAGCCCCGTGGGCGACACCTTCTATTTCATCGACAGCCCCACCATGCGGGTCGATGCGTTTGATTTCGATGCCGCCGCCGGCACGCTCGCCAATCGGCGGTTGGCGGTGCAAATCCCAACCGATTTTGGCCTGCCCGACGGTATGACAGCGGACGCCGACGGCATGCTGTGGATCGCGCATTTCTTCGGCGGCCAGGTGAGCCGCTGGAATCCCCACACCGGTGAACTGCTCGGCCGCATTGGGGTGCCGGGGGGGCACGTGACCTCGTGCGTGTTCGGTGGCGAGCACCTGGACGAGCTGTACATCACCACCGCCCGCATCCTTTTGGACGAGCAGGCGCTGCGCGAACAGCCGCACGCTGGCGGGGTATTCCGCGCCAGGCCCGGGGTAAAGGGCGTGCCAAGCTACGCCTACCGCGGTTAGCCGTCCGGGTCGCAGCCGACCAGCCCGCGAACCGGCTGCTTCTCAGGTCACCGGGATCGAGTCAGTGCGCAGGTCAGGCAGAAATGCGGCACAAACCTCAAGGCTGGTTGCGCTGGATGAGTCACGCGATATCGCTGACACGGCACGGGCGTCACGGGTAAGGCGGCACATTCCGAACCTGGGACGACGGGTTCAGGCCGCGGCCAGTTTCAGCCAGTTGGCGCCGACAGCAGTGCTGGCATGGGAGCGCAGCACCTGTCCTGGTAAGCCGCCCACGTGGCGGCCGTCCCGGTACAACAATTGGCCGTTGACGATGACGCTTTGGATGCCCTGGGCACCGGCATGCAGCCTGGTGCCGCCCGCCGGCAGGTCGGCGAACTTGTTGTCTGGCACGGCGGCCGAACCGATGGTTGCGTAATCGAACAGGACGATGTCCGCCGCCGCGCCAGGCAGCAGCCGCCCGCGGCCGGCCATGCCAAAGAAATCCGCCGGTTCCGACGTCAGCCGCTTGATGGCGCGTTCCAGCGGCATGATGCCCTGGTCGCGCACCCAGTGCCCCAGAAAATAGGTGGTGTAGCCGGCCTCGTACATCATGTCGACATGGGCGCCGCCGTCCGATAGGCCGATCAGCACCCGCGGGTCGGTTAGCATCTCTGGGATCCGGTCGCGCAGCCCGTTGCCCATCACGCCCAGGAACTTCGCCTTTAGGGCGTCTTGGCAGGCAAGATCGAAGAACGTTTCAAGGGCGTCCGTGCCACGCTCGGCAGCGATTTCCGCCATGCTCTTGCCGATCCAGCCAACCATTTGAGGCGCCTGCGCCTCGAGCAGCCAGGAGTCGGTGGCGATGTGTGCGAACAACCTGCCCTCGGCCTTTTCCTGACGGAAGGCAGCCCGGAAGGCAGGGTCCTGGTAGGCGGCAAGCTGTGCGTCGACGCCCTTGTCCAGAATGCGCTCCTGCACCACCTTAAAGTCCCCGAACGGGAATGGCGCGCGCAGGTCCACCGCCGCCGTCAATGGCCGCGTCATTACCTGCGGCACACCGCCACGTTCGATCAATGAACCGGCCTTGGCGAGCATGTCAGGGAACGCCTCAGGCCGGTCGACGCGGTTGACGCCCGCCAGCCAAGTGACATTGCGGCCGCTTTCCGTGAGCAGTAGGTCGAGCAGTTGGTACTCATCGTCGGATAGGGTCGCGATCTCGTTGGTGACGGTGATCTCAATCGCACCGCGGTTGAGCCTGCGCAAAACCTGGGCGTAGGCGCGAAACTCGTCGCGACTGGTTAGCCGGGCCGCCAGCGGTTTGCCTTCGAAACCGACGTGATGGCGTACGGCTGAACTGCTGAAACCCCAGCCACCGGCTTCAATGGCCTCTTCCAGCAACGCGGCGATCTGCTGCTTTTCCGTCGCAGTGGCGGCGCGAGCATTGGCTTCGTCGCCGATAACGAAGCGGCGCAGCTGTGACAGCGGCACCAGATGAGCGAGGTTGATACCGCAGCCACGTCGCTCGAGCGCGTCCAGCAGCTCGGGAAAGCTTTCCCATTCCCAATTCACGCCGGCGGCCAGCGTATCGAACGCCATACCCTCCAGGTTGACCAGGTCCCAAGCGGTCTTTTCACGGTCTTGGGCGCGTACCGGTGCGACGCCGACGCCACAGTTACCCATCACGACGGTGGTGACGCCGTGCTCGGCCGACGTGCCGAGCAGCGGGTCCCAGCAGATTTGCGCGTCATAGTGGGTGTGTGGATCGACAAAGCCGGGGCAGACCACCAGGCCGGTGGCGTCAATTTCCGCAGCCCCGCGTCCGACAACCTCACCAATCTGCGCCACGCGCCCCTCGCTGACGGCGACGTCGGCGAGGAAGCGGGACCGGCCCGTGCCGTCGATGATGGTGCCGTTGCGAATCACGAGATCGAACATTGGGGGCCTCGTAGTTGTGCTCAGGTTTAGCAAGTTGCTGGCTCGGCTGTCCTCGCGGCCGCGCTGCCCATTCGCTCTCATTGAGGGCCCGGCTAACTCGACTCAGCCCCCTGCAAGAACGCCCGCACCAGGTCAGCCGTTTCGTCAGGTGCCTCGATATGTGGGAAGTGTCCGGTCGGCAGTCTGGCAAACCGGGCACCGGGCACGGCCCAGGGCTTGGATGATCGGTGAAGATCGCCGTTTAACGTGTCCCATTCCTCGTTCCAGGTTGGATAGGGATCGAACACGTCTCCCTCACCAAAAGCCATCAAGGTCGGCACCGAGATCAACGGCAGGCGGCGTTGCAGCAGATAGCGATCGCGCAGGGTCGGCGTTTCCATTTGGTGAAGAAACGGGTCAAGACTGGTAAGAGCTCCGGGTAGAGCCAGCGCCTGATGACCGGCAGCCGCCGCAGCATTCAGCACGGCATCGTCTTCTGTCACCGGCCTGCGGAAACGGACCGACAGGATGGAGCGCACCTGCTCGACGGTTGGTACCCCGGTCATGCGAATGTTGGGTGCCGGCGCCTTGTTCATTCCTGCCGCGCACAGCAGCACCAGACGCTCGACCAGATGCGGGCTCTGGTAGGCCATCAGGGTAGATAGCCAGCCGCCCAGGCTGTGTCCGACCCAGCGCGCGCGCTTGATGCCCAGGGCGTGCAGCAGTTCACGCAGGTGCTCCAGCACCAGTTCGAAGGTAGGCCCTTCGGAAAGCTCGCGCACGCCCTTGCCAAATCCCAGCAGATCCGGCGCGATGATGCTGAAGTCCCGAGCGAGCCTCTGTGCCAGCGGCGCTACGTTGTCGGCTGAGCAGAAAGCGCCCATACCGTGCAACACGATGACTGGCGGACCCTGGCCGCCAGCCAGATAGCGGCAACGGCCCAGGCTAAGGTCAAGGTACTGTTCGGTCAGGTTGGCCGCGCTCATCGGTGGACGTGCGCCGGTTCGACTTGCGGTGTACCGCCATCCCCATTGCGCATTGCATGGCGGGAGCGGGTGAGCACGCTACTCCTCATCTGCAGTCTCTCCTCGGGTCGACTGTTCAGCTCGCAGGCAAAGACAGATGACGTTGAAGGATCCAGGACATGAGTATATTCGGGCGCCAGAATCGAGGTGAGGCTTGGAGGTTCAGGACGTTTTCTCGGAAAGCGGCAAGTTGACCTCGATCTCCACTCCGTCCGGGTCGTCAAAAAACAGCTGTACCACGCCGTAGTCGGTCAGCGTACGTTCCACAAAGGGTGTCCCCGCATTTTGCAGGCGCTGGATCATCTCCGACAGGCCGGTGGCGTTGAAAGCCACATGTTCCAGGTTGCTGCTATCACGCGCGCGGTTGTTCGCTAGCGAAGGTGCGCTGCGGGACAGGAAGGCGTCCAGGGCGGGGCCAGCACCCAGCACGTGGGCGATGGCGTGATCGCCAAGAAACAGCAGGCGCATCGGGAACTCGAACATATCCAGGCGCTCGACGCGAAAACCCATGACTTCAGCGTAGAAGCGCGCCGTGGCATCCACGTCCCGACTGCGTAAGGTGTAATGGTCGAACTGGGTGACAGGCATGATTGTTCTCCTGGAAGGGTCAGGTCTGAACGGTATCGGCAGGGTTGCATCCCGCAGCCGACACCATGTCATTGTACCGATGGCATCTACCAACGCGGGGCCATGATTTTGTGGCCGGTTTACCGCCGTATGTGTCGGCCAAGCCTCCAGCATTGGGCTGGAGAGGGGTACGTTCATCATGGTCGTTAGGAGGCTATACGCAGTCGCATCGATCTGTGTGACGGTCGCGCCCGTCATGTAGAGCTTGTCCCCCAAGAAATCGGGGAGCGCGCCGATCTCGCCCGGGCCAATGTCGTTGATCTCATCCGGCGAGTGCAACCCGATCCCGTGCCCTCGAATCGGGCCGCGCGCGCGACCCCGACTCGATGCCGTTTTAACACTGGGTTAAATGCCGGTCATCAGCGCGGTCAACGCTCACAGGACCTTGCGTGGCAAGGAAGGCCCAGGCGACCGTTGTTACGATCAGTACCGCGATGGCAGCGCCCGCCTGCGAGCCACCGGATAAACCGAAGAGCGCCAGCATCCATCCGCTGGCCACGAAGGCGCTCACATATTCCCTCACGTCGTCAGCGCGACCTTCGATCGATTGCAAACCGTAATCGGTTACGGCCAGGGCCGCCAAGCTGGCTCCAAGCCAGATCAAATCCATGGGATGCAGGAAAAACATCCATAGGCTGGCACCGCACAAGGCGGCCATAACGACGAGCATCACTCTGTTCATCCACGTGGGCCCGGCTGATGGGTTATCCGCGTGACCAACGTATTGCCTTGTGTTCCGGGCGGGGTTGCGTCGAGAAGTCCCCAATCGTGATCGCTTGCCCTGTTTGTGTGTCGGTTGCGTTTGCATGACTTCTACTCCTTGATGTGACTAACACCCCGATAGGTGATGGCCGACATGCTAGATTGGGCCGAAAAGAACTACTAGCCATAAGTCTTGAGAAAGACTGTTTCATATATGGAACAGTAGGAGGAGGCGGTGGCCGAGCTTGAATTGCTTTACTTGAACGACATGGCGATCTTTGCCCAGGTCGTGGAAGACGGTAGTTTTACCCGTGCCGGACGACAACTTGGCTTACCCAAAAGCACAGTAAGTCGGCGCGTTAGTCGCCTAGAATC
>CAZZHF010000176.1:0-6534 GCA_964653545.1 uncultured Gammaproteobacteria bacterium
CTGAATGGAATCGCAACAACGCGACCCGTGATTGAGCTCAAGGCAGGCCCAAAGGGCATGCGCAAGAGTGTCGGAAATGGGAATGGGAATACGCGCCGTTGGCGCGCAGCTACCGTTGGTGGCAGGCTTCTAAAGGGCTGATGGCCTCAGCTGGCACGCGCATGCAGAGCACGCGAGATGACAAAAGTATGCCACGCAAACGGGCAGGGCTAGAAAAATTGGCGTCTGCTCGCCCGCCCGCGAGTGCGGATCACCTTTACGGGCCTGGGACCGGCCCAGACCTACCGCAAAGTCTCAAGGTGGGTAGCGGCCTGCTTCTTGGACAGAGTGCGCAGCGCGGCGATCGCAGGGAGATGGCGCGCGCGCGGCCGCGCCCGACCTTCCTCCCATTTGTAGACCGACTGGTCCGACACTCCCAGCAGCATGCCGGTTTCAGCCGCTGACAGGCCCAGTCTGCGCCGCTGCGACGCGAAGCCCTTGGCGCTGAACCGAAGTGCTGCCGGCTGGCCATCGTCGACGACCACGGCAGGCCTGCGCCCGGTCAGGCCTTTGGCCACGCGCTTGACCTGCTGCTCCAGAGTCTGGATCCTGCGCTTCAACGCCGCAATATCGCTGCGGTACTGGGTCGCTGTTTTGCGCAACGACTGGACTTCCATTCGGATTTCCTTGCGCGCCAGGCGTGCCGTTTCTGTCTTGATTGCGCTTGCGAGATTGGTCATGGTGGTGCCCCTGGGTTGGTTCCAAATATCCAATCTTGCGATGCGGGCCGCGGGCACAACACCACTCGAAAATGGGAACTCGCTCTACGCTGGTCAACGCGCTGCCAGGCTGAGAAGCCACTGCCGGACATTCTTAAGGGCGTTGTCGCGGTTCAGCGAATGCGGGCCGCAGCACTTCAACTCGTCAATGATCCTCTCCAGTTGCGGCCAGAGTTTGCGGGCCTCGGCGTGGAGTTCGTCGATGCGCTTGTCGTTCAATGCGGTTTCGGACTCGTTCATGTTGCTCTCCTTGCTTGTCTTCATGACGAAAGCCATGCGGTAACTAACCGATTAGAGGGTTTGCGTCGCGAGCGCTTGTGGGCCAAGGCGGTGGCGAGCTTGATGGCCACGCAACCTACACCAACGCTGATTCGGCGAGAAGATTTCTGGCGGCCAATAACGGCGCGTACAAACCCAGCCCAAGATCATAAACGTGTCCCCTGGTGAGTGCCCACCTCATACGTCCGATCCAGGCACCGCCAAGGCTCCCCGATACGCCTCGGCCAGCACCTGGCCACCCCCTTGTCGCACCATCTGTGCCACGCCACCGTTGGAGGCATTGTCAGCGCGCAGAACGTGGTTCACGGAAAGATTGATTGCGTCGGTGCCCAGTAAGCCTGCCGCGGGCGCCGCGCCGACAAAGGCCGGGCGGCCCATGATGCTTTCATCGCGCAGCCTGTACACCAGATACAGCCAGTGGCCGGCCAGCTTGCCCTGCATTTCCTGCACGCGTGAAAACGTCTGGGTCTGCGTCAGTACGCACAAGGCCATCGAGATCACCTGCTCGACTTCCGCTGCGGTGGGCTGTGGCTTGCGGCTCGACCGGTCGTGTATGAAGGCCGGGGCCTCCGCCGCGATGCGTCCGCGCTCTTCATCACGGGCAGAAACAAAGGCGGCCACACGAGCCATCTCCTGCGTCGATACGCAACCCGCTGACATCCAGCCACTCGTCGCGTCGACCACATAGACCCGGACGTCATGCTGGGAATACGTGCCGGGGAGCAGGGAAGGGTCCGCCTGGACGTTCCACGTGGGGTTCGCAGCCCCCAGCACCGTCTCCCAAAACTTGCGCTCTGCGTTCATGTCTTCTTTTCCTTTCATGGGACCAAAGTAGCACCCAAAAGGAGCGAGTCAAGATTTTTGCGAGGGTCATCACAGTGAAAGTAGAATTCAGCATCAACCTTTACAGGTCGTCCGAGCTGACGGTAATCAGCCGCCTCAACTGCGCGCCCACCGCGCCCGCGTGTCACATCGCGGTCCCCACCCCCATCAACCCTGAACTGTTTGCGCTGGTCACAGCGTCAGACGGCCTCAGTTCGTCAACTTCACGCGCACGTGCCCACCTGGTCGACGTGCCACAGGAAACCCCATGATCAACACCCCCTCCGCAAAGGGCTGGCTGGCCAGCCTTTTCAAACCGCAGCCACCGGCCGCACAGCAAAGCCACCTTGGCGAGCAACAGCAGGAAACTTCTTCCTCGCCGGTGCTCGATCTCGGTGTCGATCCCACCGATGACCGTCCGGTCTTCGGCTTCCACTTCAACGGCATGTTCATCTATGACCCGAAGTTGAGCGAGTGCGGGCGCTTCGCGGTCGATCCGGTTGAGTGCTACGGCCTCACACCGGAGCGCCAGTCGCACCTGGAACAGCTGAACGAACGGCTTGAAGCGGCAACTGAAGACGCGCTCAACGCCGGCACTTTCTCTATCCAGAAGGCGCTCGGCGTCCCATCCGGGGACACCGCGGGCATCTTCTTCAGCGAACAACGGTACCGCGGTCTGGTCGCCATCGCACTGGGCATGTACATGCTGGAGGAACTGAAACAGGGCACCCGCTAGCTGTGAAGTGTCAACAGGTTCTTTCGAGGAATCGAGAGACGAGACATAGGTGAGGCGAGGTTGATGCCGTGGTGCGGGCGGTGCCAGTTGTAGAAGTGGTTCCACACAGGCAGGGCTGAACGGCGCTGATCGGAAGTCTCGTAGATGCGGCCATAGGCCCACTCGCGCAGGGCCGACTGGATGAAGCGCTCGGCCTTGCCGTTAGTCTGCGGGCGGTAAGCGCGTGTGAACTTCTGGGTGATGCCCAGTTCCAGGCACGCCTCACTGAATGCGGCCGATCGGAAGGCCATGCCGTTGTCGGTGAGCACGCGCTGGATGGGCACGCCCAAGGTTGCAAAGTAAGCTGCTGCGGCTCGCACGAACGCCTGGGCGCTGTGGCGGCTCTCGTCGGGGTGCACCTGCGTGAAGGCAATGCGGCTGTGGTCGTCCACGGCCACGAACACGAACTCCCAGCCGATTTCTCGCCCGCGCTGGGCGCGATCGCCGGTGATGCGATGGCCCACCTTGTCGAAACGCCCGAGCTTCTTGATGTCGATGTGCAACAGCTCGCCCGGGTGCTCACGCTCGTAGCGCTGTACGGGCTCCTGTGGCCCCAGATCGCTCAGCCGGGACAGCCCGGCGCGGCGCAGTACCCGGCTGACCGTTGCCTTGGATACGCCCATGTAGGAGGCAATGCGCGCCTGCAGCATCAGCTTGCGGCGCAACTCCACGATGGCCAGCGCCACGTGCGGCTCGATGGCTCGGGGCGAGCGCTGCGGCCGCGAGGATTTGTCCAGCAAGCCGGCAGCGCCATCGGCCAGGTAACGGCCCAGCCATTTGCGGGCAGTGACGGCGCTGACGCCATGCTTGGCGCCAGCTTCTGAGGCGCTCAAGCCACGTTCGGTAAGGTCTTGCGCCATCTCCAGGCGACGAAGGTAGGTCAATCGGGCATTCTTATGGGTGTTCATCCGGTTTGGAAATCTGAGTGATTTGGGGGTTTGGCGATTCCCAGTCTCTCAAAACCTCTCCGGGTGAACACCCGCAATAACCTATTGAACCTTCACAGCTAGCAGCCAAAGCGGACTGCCTTTCAACCAACCCGGAGGGTGATTCACCCTCCGGGGGATCGCTCTCCTTCTACGGAGATCCATCATGAAATTACACCTAGCCCATCTGGCTGCGGTGACAGACATAACGCCCATCCTTGCGGTCCGGGCGTTGTGGACCTGGGAAGGCGACTTTTCGTCCAGTGACCATGAGCCCGCGCTCACGGTTGCAGAAATCGACGACAAAGGCTCGACGCTGCAAAGCAAAGGCCTCTATGTTGCCGGCGCCGATGAGCCGTGCCTTGTTGCACGACACACAGGCGACAACATCAGCCTGTTGTCTTCGGGTGCTGTTCCAGCCTGCGTGGCAGAGGTGCTTGCCGCCATCGGACTGGGGCGCAAAGCGGTCCAACACGGCGGGGACACGCTCCTTTACGGGGGTGACGCTGAAACCCTCTGGGACCGCGTGCTGTGCATTGACACGGCCTTGATCCTGATGCGCAAACTCTTGCGTCTGGGCACCGACAGCATGAACGCAGCGGCCGCCGGCGCGCGCATCATCGAATTCGCACAGCAGTGGCACAACCTGCGCTGCCGCATCATCAATCAAGGCGAAAGCCCGAGTTTGGCGGCCAGCCGTGAGGAAATGCTCAAGGAGGCAGCGCAAGCCCCCCAAAAATGGGGTATCGCTGGCCTTACCAGCATCCGCCTCCTGGACGATCCACGCGGAAGCGCTCTGGCGATCCGCTGCGAGGACAGTTCCTACGATCTGGAGTTGCCTCCCATAGCCATGACGTGGCCGGTAGGGGTGGTTCGCACCGCCTCCACGGCTTCTCCCCCGAAACGGGAGCGCTACGCAGTGATCCCGACGACCGTGCCCGATTCAGTTTTGGGCGTGCTTCAAAGTGTCGTGATTGCAGACAAGACCGTCCGCATCACGGCGAAACTTCCCAAAAAGCTCTACGACCAGGTCAACGAGTTGCTCAAAGCCATGGGCGGGCGCTGGCACACCGGCAAACAGGTTCACGTTTTCGACGATGACCCTGCTTGCGAGGTGCGCGCCGTCTGCGAGTCCGGCGTCATCGCCTTGCCGCGCGACTATGAATTCTTCCGCACCCCGGCCGCCCTGGTGGCCAAGGTGATCCAAAGGGCAGGATTGCAGCCCGGGATGAGGGTGCTGGAGCCCAATGGGGGTGACGGTGCGCTGGCCATGGCCGCGGCTGAGATTGTGGGCAGGGACCTGGTGACCTGCTACGAACTCATGCCACACAACGTCAACAAGCTCAGGACAATGGGTTTTCGTATCGAAGGGCCGTCAGACTTCCTACAGGTGGTGCCGCAGCCAGAGTTCCAATGCGTTGTCATGAACCCGCCCTTCAGCGGCATGAGGGATGTGGCCCATATCAGTCACGCCCTCAAGTTCGTCAAGCCTGGCGGTAGGCTGGTGGCCATCGCGTCTACGCACTGGCAGAACGTTGAAACAAAGCCAGCACAGGCGTTCAAGGCTATGCTCGCGGGCCTTGGCGCCAACGTCGAGAGCGTGCCGCCCGGCGCGTTCAAGGAATCCGGTACCGACGTGCCGACGACCTTGATAACGCTGGACGTGCCCGCAACGTTCCAGGAAGCCCACACCGAAGCTCCAGCTCCGGAACAGGCATTGCTCTTCTAGAGCAGGCAATCCCGCTCCCCACAAGGGGGCGGGATTCCAGTGACCATGCACAGGCCGTGGCCACCGGAATCCCGATGCGCAACTTTTTTGCTGCATGCATTTTGTCGGTACATAATTCCCTTTCCAAACGGACGAGCTGGCGCACCAGACATGCAATTTAGGACCTGTGCACCGCTCGCCATGCGTAGCGGAAATTTCCCGGCACATGCGTCCTTCGCCCCCCAAGGGAGCGATCACACCACTTCACAACCCGCAGGGTCTTTGCCCTGCCGGGCGAGGGCCTGCATTTTTCTGGAAACCCCTCCATGAATTTCCCCTCATCCCCCATCGCTGACCCCGTGTTCTACGTACCGGGCAAGCAAGGCTTCGCACCCATGGTGGTCGACATGGCAATGAAACAACCGGACGGCACTTACACCTCCCGATTCAGCCAGAAGACGTACGTGATGCTGGCCAATGAGTATCCTGGTCTCGAAATCGGCGAACTCGACGCTGTGATCAAGGAAAAGGAAGCCATCTATCGCAACCGTCCTCCTGTCGAAATCACCGAGGAAAGCTTTCAGCAGGCGCTGGAGTGCTTGCCTCCTGAAAACTGGACCAACCAGGGCGACACCGAGTCGTTCGTGATGTGCGAACACACCTGTGGCCGCATCACGGGCATCTACGTCCGCATCGATGACAAGTTCTATTCCTTCTCGGACCTGAACAGCATCACCCACGTGGAGATCGTCGCCAAGGTCAGAACCGCCATTGCGGCTGGCACGGTGGAGCAGCTTCAATGAACGGCGCTGACCAACCGGGCGTCAAGTCAGTCCAGCGCCTGCCGGCACAGGAGGGCTCCACCCTCAGTGACGACACGCTGAGCCGGGTCAACAACGTCGGCCAGCTGCTCGTGCGCGCGGTCGCTGTTCTGGACAAAGTGCCTGATCGCGAGCTCGACCAGCTCGAAGCGCTGATCGGTCTCAACCTTCAACTCTGCCTGCGCGCGCTGCTTCAGGCAACCGTGACGGCAGATCCAAGCCTCGCGGCCGCAGCGGCATCCATCGACGCCTGACCGTTACCCATCCCTGAAGCCCGTCCAAGATTTTGGCGGGCTTCTTTTTTTTTGGCATATGATTTTGCCTACCAGTGGATGCCCAGCGCATCCTTGGCGAGCTGACGCATCAGCATCCATCATCACCCTCGGGGCCCCGGCCCCATGGGTTGGCGGGCTCCGACAACAAAAGGAATCCCGCCATGAGCACT
>CAZZHF010000177.1:0-6455 GCA_964653545.1 uncultured Gammaproteobacteria bacterium
AGCCTACGACGTCACCAAGATCACCGACGATCACCCGGACATGACCATCGCCGACGCGTATCTGGTGATGGAGGCGATCCGCGATCGCAAGTTCGCCCGTGGCATCAAGCTGGCCGGCTACAAGATGGGCCTGACCTCGCGCGCCAAGATGGTCCAGATGGGCGTCGACAAGCCCGGCTACGGCCTGTTGTTCGACTATTTCGCGGTCGAGGACGGCGGCACCATCGACATCAAGCAGCTGATCCACCCCAAGGTGGAAGCCGAAATCGCTTTCGTCACCAAGGCGCCGCTCAAGGGCCCCGGCGTCCACATCGGCAACGTCCTGGCGGCCACCGATTTCGTGCTTCCAGCCCTGGAAGTGATCGACTCGCGCTTTCGCGATTTCAAGTTCGACATGGTCAGCGTGATTGCCGACAACAGCTCGTCATGCCGCTTCGTCACTGGCGGGCGCAGCCGCGATGTCTCGGACGTGGACCTGAAAACGCTCGGCGTGGTGATGGAGAAAAACGGCCAGGCCGTGGGCTTGTCCTGCGGCGCGGCGGTATTGGGCCACCCGGCCGCCAGCGTGGCCATGCTGGCCAATATGCTGGGTGCCAAGGGGCAGGAAATCCCGGCCGGCAGCTTCATCATGACCGGTGGTGTCACGGCCGCGGTGGCGGTCGAAGCCGGTGACGTGATTCACGTGCACTACCAGGACCTGGGGTCCATTTCGGTCAAATTCGCCTGAGGGGGCCACCATGCCATTTCTGCAAGTCAACCTTCTCGAAGGTCGTACCGAGGAGCAGAAGCTCGGCCTGATCCGCGAGCTGACCGAAACCGTCTGTCGCGTGCTCGGCTCCAAGCCCGAAGCCGTGCGCGTCCTGATCAACGACGTACCCAACACCAATTGGGGCATTGCCGGCAAGTCGGCCAAGGAACTGGGTCGCTAGCCGATCCCCTTTATTCAAAGTGAGCACACCATGAGCAATCCCGAAATCGGCAAGTGGATCAACGCCGGCGGCATCAACACCAACTACCACGACGTCGGCGAGGGTTACCCGACGGTGCTGATTCACGGCTCCGGCCCGGGCGTGAGTGCATTCTCCAACTGGCGCCTGGCGTTTCCGGTGCTGTCCCAGCAAGTGCGCGTGCTGGCGCCGGACATGCTCGGCTTCGGCTACACCGAGCGGCCCGCCGACGTGCGCTACAACCTGGACACATGGGTCAAGCACTTGGTCGATTTCATCGACGCGCTGGGCCTGGAGAAGGTCAACCTGGTCGGCAATTCCTACGGCGGCGCGCTGTCGCTGGCCGCTGCCATCCGCCACTCCGGACGGGTAAACCGCATGGTGCTGATGGGCGCGGCGGGCGTGAAGTTCCCGCTCACCGAGGGTCTTGACTACGCCTGGGGCTACACGCCCTCATTCGAGAACATGCGCACCATGCTCGACCTGTTCGCCTACGACCGCGGCCTGGTCAGCGACGAGCTGGCCCGCCTGCGTTACGAGGCGAGCCTGCGCGAAGGCGTGCAGGAAGCCTACGCCAGCATGTTCCCGGCGCCCCGCCAGAGTTCCATCGACGCCCTGGCCAGCCCCGAGGAGGACATCGCGAAAATCCAGTCCCCGGCGTTGATCATCCACGGCCGGGAGGACCGCATTCTTCCGTTCAGCAACTCGGTGCGCCTGTTCGAGCTGCTGCCCAACAGTCAGCTGCACATGTTCGGCAAGTGCGGCCATTGGACGCAGATCGAGCACAGCGCGCGCTTCAACAAGTTGGTGCTGGACTTCTTCGGCGAGGCCTGACGCAAGCAGTCCACGGGCACCCCAAGGGGAACAGGCCGCCAACCGCCACGCTGTTCGGCAGCGTGCTGCGTACGCACCAGTTCGGCGGGTTTTGGGGGTGCCTGGCTCGGTGGGTGGGTGTTCGAGCTTGGCGGCACTACCTCTCAGTCAGGCACAGCGACTGAGCACGCTACTTGCCAAGGCCGCGGGTATTGTCCCCAGCCGGTTCGCCGGATTCGGGATTCCAGCCGAAGGCGACGGTACGCCACATATCCCGGTAGTCGTAGTCCGTTTGCAGCGCCAGGTTCAGGCGGTTGTAGGATGAGAAGTCACTCACCAGGTGCACCAGCTGAACGATACCTTTGTCGGTTAGTCCGGTGGCACGCAGGTCTTGCATATCCTGGTCTGATACCAGCTTCGGGTCATTGTTCGCTTTCAGTGCAAAGGCGAGTATCGTTTTCAGTCGAGCATCTTCGATGACACCACTGCCTTCAGTTATGAGGTCCTTAACATAACTTTCGTCTGTATTCAGGCCGTAGTTCAATATCGTACAGAAAGCAGCCGTGCAGTAGGCGCACCCGTTGGCCTTGGACACTACGATCCCGACATGCTGAATTTCGGGCAGCGTGAGTTCGCCCATTTGCCACAGTATTTTGGTTGATCCCAGCTTGGCTTTGAAGTATTCCGGGAAATTCATCTCCACATGGAAATGGCTGGGCACAGCACCTTCCATCTCGGTGACCCAATCAAATATCTCCTGAACAATGGGGTCGTCCGAACCCGCATCCTTGACCAGCTTGACGCGCGCCATGGCACTCTCCTTGGATAGCTCGCAGGGGGCTGTCAGTACGGCGCCAACCTGGGTGCAGGCATCAAAACCCGTACATGCGCGGTAACAGCCAGCTAAAAGCCAACCACATAATAACGGTTAACGGCAGGCCGACACGTAGAAAATCCCCAAACGTGTAGTTGCCGGCATTCATTACCAGCAGGTTGGTTTTGTAAGCCATGGGGGTCGCATAACTCATATTGGCGCCGAACAGGACGGCGAGCACAAAAGCCTCTGCCGGCAAGCCAAGTGAATTGGCAATGGAGATGGCCACCGGTGTTCCGATGACCGCAGCGGCATTGTTGGAAACGATATTGGTCAGAGCCGCCATTAACAGCATGAGTCCGGAAAGAATGAAGCGTGGCGACATGCTGTCGGTTAACGCGAGATAGAGAGCGGCGAGAAATTCGGTTGCACCGGTTCGCGTCAGTGCCAGACCGAGTGCCAAGCTGACCACTACGATCATGATGACGGGCGTGCTCAATGCATTGCCGACGTCGCGCCATGTCAAGCCACCGAACATCAACATCAGCACGGCACCGGCGGTGGCGCCGACAGCGATGGGCAATAGCCCGAATGCAGCGGTCAGAATAACCATTGCCATGATACCCAGGGCAATCGGCGCCTTGTTGGTCGTTGGCACGTCCGCGGTGGCGTCCAGCACCAGTAGATCGCCTTCGCGGCGGATATTGGCGATCTGCTCGCGAGCACCCTGCACGAGCAGGATGTCGCCGATTTGCAGTTGAATGTTTCCGATATCTCCCCGCAGAGCCTGCTTTTTTATGCCGGCTTTGTGCAGCGCGATCGTCACCAGCCGATAACGGTCGGCGAAACGAAATCCGCTCAGAGTGCGGTCCACCAAAGGCGATCCCTGCACGACGATAATTTCCGCTACCTGCTGGTCGGCGGCCTCCAGGGGATGGTCCTCGTCCACCCGCATTGAACCCGAAAACAGTGTTATCCCCAGTACCTGTTGATATTCCTTCAGCTGTGACGGCGTGTCCTCGACATGTAGCTGATCGCCCGCCTTGATAATGATGTCGGGCAGCGGTAACAGAACACTTTCACCGCGCAGAATGCGCTGTACCTTCATTTTGCCGCCGGTTTTCTTGAGCAGCTCGGCAAGCGAACTGCCGTCGGAAACGCTGTCTTCCGGAATGTGTAGATCGGCCGAGAATATTCTTGGCGATAGATCCGCCATCATGGGTTCGCGTGCGGGAAGAATGCGGGGCGCGATCAACCAAAGGTAGAGAATGCCGAGGCTTCCGGCCGTGATGGCGGGCAGGAAGAAATCGAACATATCCAGGCGTCGCAGACCCAAGTCCGCAGCGACACTGACGACCAGCAGATTGGTCGACGTGCCAATAGTGGTGGCCATGCCACCGACCAGGGTTGACAGGCCCATGGGCATGAGAATGGATGAAGCGCTGGAGCCCGTGCGCATGGAAACACTGATCAGAATCGGCAACAGCAGCACCACGACGGGCGTATTGTTAAGAAACGCGCTCAACAACCCCGCAACCGTCAGGGTTGCCAACAGCGACAAGAGTGGGCTGTGGACCCACATCCGCGCCAGTAAGCGCCCGACCGGCTCCAAGGCGCCGGTGCGTACTATGCCGTGGCCAATAATCATCAGCCCGCATACCGCCACCAGTGCCTCGTGACCAAAGCCACTGAAAAAATCGATGGCGTGCAGGGGCTGTTCGCCATTCTGATACGGGAACCATTCAAAGCCGACCGTCAGTAAAGCCAGGATGCCCAGGCTTGAAGTCTCCAACGGAATCTTTTCCCGCGTGAACAAAATTAGCGCGATGACCGTCAGGACCAGAACCGCGACGGCATGGTGACTGGGCAAAGGTGGCATGACCGCTATTTTTCCGTTCTGGAGGTATGGCCCCGGCGCGGCTGAGGACGCCGGTTGAAGGGGGAGTTCATATTCGAGGGAACTGGTGTTTGCCCTTCACCATGACGGGTGGCGGCAGGCAGCGGTGCGGTTTGACGACTGATTGGTTTTTTTCATCTGAGCTGGTAAATCTTATTGAATGAATCCTGCGAGAAACCGTTCAGGCGCTTGTTGCCTACCAATATCACCGGCACCCCTCGGGCACCGAGCTTCCTGTAATCTCGCTTCCCTTTGGCGCTGGTCTCAACATCGTAGTCCACGTAGGGAATGTCGTTTTCTGTGAAATATCTGCGCGCTTTCTTGCAGTAGCCACACCAACTGGTGCTGTACATCACCACCTTCTGTCGGGCGCCTGTGCCATCCCGGCGCATGTCGTCGGCACCGAAAGCCGGAGATAAACCCTCAACGGCGGGATTTTGGTAGATATCTGGTGTGATGGTGATTATTTCAGTCTCGGTTTCGGCCGGTGGCCTGTCTCAAAAATGTATCTGTCCGTCCTTGTCCTGCCACTTATGTATGTCGCTGGCGTGGACGGAACAGGGGATTGTCAGGGACAGCAGAATATAGATCAGAACCTTCATATCAGATCCGGCAAGTCACCTGACGACGACGTTTTGGCCACGCGGCGCGGCTAAGGCGTAGTCAGGCACTCGCGTGTTGGCGGTCCTTACCTGGAGCGTGACGTAATGACCAAGTAAAATACCGCCTGCCAGGGACACCCCGGCAGGCGGTTTTTCGGGGCCTCGACGGCTCGGCCGGCGAGGTCTTGTACCCAGACTACTTCGCCTCGACGGCGCAGGTTGCCTACGCGGCCTGCGAGTAGACGTGGATTGGCTCGATGGCGTCATTCATCAGTTCCTGATGAATTGCCTCGATTTCCTCGTCACTCATCGGGTACAGGAACTGCTCGTTGCGTTGCAGCACTTCCAGGTAACGCGCGTGGCGCAGCTCGCGGAACAGTTCGGGCAGGTCAATGTTCATGTCCGGCGAGTAATCGTCGCAGATGCCGGCCAGTTCCTGCGGGCCGTGGCGCAGCTCGTCGATGGCGATGCCCTTTTGCACCTTGGCGGCTTCCTTGAAGAAGTCGTCCATCGGCGGCAGCTGGCTCATGGCCCAGTGCCAACCGCCCGCGGCGCCCTCGCCCGTGGCGCTCAGCACGCGGCCCACCCACGGATGCTTGTCCTTGGCATAGGCACCCATGTTGGCGATGTAGTTGAAGTTGGCCGGCCAGCGGTCTTTTTGCGCCAGCATCGGGGCGTCGGCCTCGATGCCGTGCGGGCCCAGGTTGGCCAGCACATAGCTGTAGATGTGCTGGACCGGGATTTCGGTGTCCTTGCCGATGGTGCGGTTCAGCAGGTTGTAGTAGCCCTGGTAGTGGGCGACTTCTTCCTTGATGGTCTGAAATTTCTCGTCCATGGCCCGGCCGTCCATGCCACCGCGAATGGCTGCCTTGCCCAGGTCGGCATGCAGCAGGATGGCGCCGAATTCCTTGCCCATCTGGATGCACAGCCAGTTCATGTCGCGCTCTGGCGTGCGGCGTGCGGCGTAGGCATCGACCACCTTTTTCACGGCGGCGGTGCCCTGCTCCAGGATGCGGATGATTTCCTGCTCGATCTGGTCCTTGGTGTAGTTCATGGTGTCTGGCCCTTGCGGTATGGGAAGTCGCCGGTCGATTGTGGCACACCGGATCGCCCATGCTGCCCCGCCCGAAGCACAACGTCAACGGACGTTAGGTTCGGCGGCGATGTTGACCGCAGTCAAGACGCTGCCAACGCAGCTGGCCACACTGCAAAAAGTAAGTCGCCCGGCGATTCCGAGCGCACCCATCCGCAAGCAAGGGGATCATTCGATGGACGCACGCAGTACTGCCGGCAACGTGAATCTGGCCGGCTACCTGGACGACCGGGTGGAGGCCGGCGTGGTGCGGGTGGACCGTTCCATCTTCACCGACCCGGAATTGTTC
>CAZZHF010000178.1:0-6382 GCA_964653545.1 uncultured Gammaproteobacteria bacterium
ACTGGCGGTGGTGATCGGCCGCCGCGCCAAGAACGAGCGCGCCGCCGATGCCCTCGATTACGTGCTCGGCTACACCTGCGCCAATGACGTGAGTGCCCGCGACTGGCAAATGGAATGGGGCGGCGGGCAGTTCTGCCGCGGCAAGTCCTTCGACACGTTCTGCCCGCTGGGCCCGGTACTGGTGACCGCTGACGCCATCCCGAACCCCAACGCGCTCGACATCCGTACCGTGCTCAACGGCCAGACCGTGCAGTCGGCCAACACCAGCGACATGATTTTCGACGTCCCGACGCTGATTGAATTTCTCAGCGCCGACTGCACGCTCGAACCCGGCTGCGTGATCCTCACCGGCACGCCCAGCGGCGTCGGCGCCGCACGCAAACCGCCGCTATGGATGCGCCCGGGCGATGAAGTGCGAATAGAGATCGACGGCATCGGCAGTCTGCGCAACACGGTAGCGGCTTCTTGACCGCCCATTATCAAAGGCCGGGAATTTTTTCGCTGAGCCCTTGTGCCGGATCGGGCAGCGGAGTTACCATGACCCTGACTGACCGATCGGTCTACCCCTGACCCGGTCAGTCTGCCCTAAAAATGACAACGAACCCCCCTCCCAAAACCTGTGCCGCCGCCGCCCTGCGAGTCCTCCGGGCGGCGGCGGAGATTTTTTCCAGTCTCGGCTACGACGCCGCTTCCATCAGCGCCATCGCTGACCGGGCCGGTGTCAGCAAGGCCAACATCTTTCATCATTTCAAGAACAAGGCGGCCCTGTACCAGGAAGTCCTGAAAGCCGCGTGCCAATCCTTTACCGAAGCGATCGATGCCGTTACCCAGCTGGACGGCGCGACGCCGGAGCGCCTCTCGGAATACGCCCGCCAGCGCCTGTGCGCCTATATCGAGGACCCAATGTCGAGCCGGCTGGTGCTTCGCGCACTGACCAGCGACCGCGGTGATGGCGACATCGAGCCGGTCCGCACCGACTTCTCCAACAACTTTCATCGCCTGGTGGAGATCATTCGCGCTGGCCAGGCGGGTGGGCAGCTGCGCGCCGACGTGAATCCGGCGTTGCTGGCGCTGCTGATCAACGCGAGCAATGTGTTCTATGCACAGACGCGCCCGTTCCTGCGGCATTTCACCGATATAGACTTCGCGGATGATCCGACGCGCTACAACGTCATGATGATGGACATCCTGCTGCGTGGCGCATTGCCAGGCTGAACCAAACCACGAGCCGTCGGCGTATCATCCCGCGTAGGCCAAAACGGCCGCCCCCCCATCGAGGAGAACCGCCATGAAACTTTACGGAGCCGCCTACTCGCGCGCCGGTCGCTGCGTCTGGATGCTGGAAGAAATTGGTCAGCCCTACGAGCACGTTGGCACCAGCCCGCGCGGAGAAAGCCGCACCCCCGAAATGTTGAAGTTGAACCCCAACGGTCATGTGCCGGTGCTGGATGACAACGGCTACATCATTTGGGAATCGCTTGCGATCAACCAGTATCTGGCTGAAAAGACCGGCGCGCTGTGGCCCGCTGGCGTCCAGGCCCATGGACAGGTTGCCCAGTGGAGCCTATGGGCCATGACCGAGGCCGAGCCACACCTGGTGACCATGCTGATGAACATGATGTTTCTGCCGGAAGCACAACGCAATCCGGCTGCTGTCGAACAGGCCAGGACCAGTCTTGGCACGCCAATGCAGGTGCTGGATAACCACCTAGCCAACCGTGCCCATCTACTGGGCGCGGACTTCAACGTCGCGGATCTGAATGTCTGCTCGGTACTGGGCCTGGCCGCCCTGCTCCAGTACGACCTGTCGCCGTACGCCAACGTCAGCGCCTGGGTCGGGCGCTGCATGAGCCGCCCGGCGGCGCAGCGTTACCAGCAGAAAGCACAGGAAGCGATGGCCAAGATGGGCTGACACGGCGGTCAAAAGCAAAAAACCGGCGGCGGGCTTGTTCCCGGCGCCGGTTTTTTTTGCCTGAAAGGCCTTGCGCCTAACCGAAGCGCCCATCCAGAAAATCCAGCACCAACTGGTTGAAGGCCTGCCGCTGTTCGATCTGAATCCAGTGTCCGCAATGGTGAAACATATGCAGCTGGGCGTTGGGCATGCGCTCGGCCACGTACTGACTGGTGCTGGTTGGAATGAAAAAATCCTCCCGCCCGTGCGTCAGCAAGGTCGGATGAGGCATGGCACGCAGCTCATGCTCCGGGACTACAAAGGCGTCGACGTGCACCTGGGCGTCACCTGAGAACATGCGCTCAAACTGGCTGCGAATGCGCTCTTGCATCACCAGACCGAAGCGCTGCTTGGCAATGGCGTCGACATCGGCACCCAGGACGCCCGGGTTATGCAGGAACTTGCCCACCAGGTAGGCAAGTTCCTCCTCGGTACCGATACGGTAATAGCCCCAGCCGCGCTGCAAACCCGGCGTAGCGGTAAACGGTGCGCCCACTGCCCCCATCAGCACGACCCGCTCGAAGCGTTGCGGGTGGCGTCGCAGCAACTGCAAGCTCACCCCTCCGCCCATGGAATTGCCCACCAGATGGGCCTTGGCGATGCCAAGCCCATCCATGAGGGCAATGATCTGCGCCGTCCATTCCTCTATCCAGGCCGCCGCTCCGATGGGCGGCTGATGGTGCTGACTTTCACCAAACCCGGCAATATCCGGCGCAATCGCCCGGTAGCGCTCACCCAGAAACGGCAGCGCATGCACCCAGTTGGATAGGGCGTTCGCGCCTGGCCCAGAGCCATGAAGCAGGATCACCGGGCTGGCGTCGGCGGCGCCACAGTGGTGGTAAAACGTCTCGAAACCGCCTGTCGGCAAACGGCTGTTCAGGACTTCCATCGCGTATTTCCTCGGGTGTCGGAGCGGCAAACCGGCGCAATGGTAACGCCACGCCGCAGCGCCCCGATCGGGTTGATCGTACTTCAGGCGGCCGGCAGAACCTGCATCAACAGCACCTGCACCACGCCGATCAGACCACCCAGAAACACACCAAACCACGTAATGGCGCGAAACTGCTTGCGCGAGAAGCCCAGCACCAGGGCCTCCAGTTGGGCCAGGTCAAGCGTGTCGATGCGCATGCGAATCCGCTCGCGAATATGGTCACCATCCGGCCCCGCGGCACGCGCCAGGGTATCGATTTCGCGCAGCAACACGTCGCCCGCCATGCCTTTTGCCATCGTCAGCATCGCCGGATTGGCGCCCAGCACACCCCCTAACTGGTCAACCATCGCAACCACCTTTTCCTTCAGTGCGGCGCGCAGTTGTTCAGTCAGCAAAAGGTCGACAACCTGGTCACCATCAAGCACATGAGCGGTAAAGGTATCGGCGATAGCGAGCGCGATATGGTGACGCTCACGCGGAATAAGCCCGGGCGTCAGAGGTAGCTGCACGCCCGCGATCCGCCACGGCGCATAGGGTCGAAACAGCATCCGGATGGCGACATCATTGGTCACGCCACCGATCACCGCACCAACCAAGGGCGGCAGCACCCAGCCAGCCCATGCCATCATCCCAGTGCTTCCCGCAGCCGACGGGCGGCCGGCGATGCTTCCTCGTCTGTCGGTCCGGACATGACACAATTCCTTCCAGCGTGTTTGGCTTCATAGAGCGCCGCGTCGGCCGCTTTGACCAGATCGTCCGACAGGCAACCAGCGTCCGGCCGCAGACTCGCCACCCCCACGCTGATCGTCACTACCGGGTGAATCGCTTCGGGCGCATGCGGTAGCTTCATGCGCTCGACCGTCAGGCGCACCATTTCGGCGACCGCTGCCGCTCCGCTCATATTCGTCAACGGCAGCAGCACCGCAAATTCCTCGCCGCCGATGCGTGCCACCAGATCGCCAGGACGGTGCACGACCTGACGTACCGCCGCGGCCAGGCGCCGCAGGCAGGCATCCCCCCCGGGATGACCAAAGTGGTCGTTGTAGCGCTTGAATTCGTCCACGTCGAAGATCAACAAGGCCACCTCGCCATTCAGACGCAATGCGCGCTGCCATTCCCCGCCCAGGGTTTCGTCGAAGTAGCGCCGGTTGGCCAGCCCGGTGAGCTGGTCGAACCGGGCCAAACGGGCAAATTCCATCTGCATCTGCAGGCCATCAATATAGGTACGCCGCAGGTCCAGCCCCGCCAACCCGCTGGCGCAGGCCAGAAGCAGCAAAGCGCCCGCCGCGGCCGGCAGGGGCGCGGGACCGAGCAGGGCGAGTGCGAGCGGCGCGACCAGGGCCGCTGACAGCAGCCACCGAAATGCTCTTTCCAGGCGTGCGAGCGCCGGAAACTCCACCAGGATCGCGGCACCGAGCACCACCCAGGCGAGAACTTGTTGTACCTGCGGTGCCCGCGCGACCAAAAGCACGCTGCCGATACCCCAGACCAGACCGGTCACCAGCGCCGCGTTGATGTAATACCCACGCCAGCGCACCAGTGACTCATCGCCGACGCGCTGCCGCTTGAAACGCATCACCAACATCAGGCGACCGCCGGCAATCAGCAAGTGCGCGAGCACCCAGGCAGCCGCGGCAGTCGCGGATAGCCCCGGCGAAAGTAACCCTGCCAAACCACAGGCGCACAGCAAACTGAGCAGGGCCGGCGACATGCCGCGACGAAACAGGTCCACCACCTCACGGCGCAAGTAACCGGATCGACTTGCATCACTTTGCGCGGGGCCGGCCGAATCCGCCACCTGAATGTCCGCCAGTGCCTTGTGGGTCAGTATCTTGGCCGTTGGCGTCATGAACTGCTCCTCACCGCGAATTGGTGAGACCAACCTCAAACAGGCTGTCGAGGTCGTGGCGGGAATAGGCACGAAACGCCAGCAAGGTCTCGGTCCGAACGATGCCCGGGAGGAGCGCCAGTTTCTCGGTCACCAGGTGCGCCAGATCGTCCGCCTCCACGACCCGGGCAATCGCCACCAGATCGAGCCGGCCACTGACCGAATACACCTCGGATATCCCAGGCAGGTCGGCCAGCGCCTGCGCCAGCCCGGTCACCTGCCCACGTTCGGCTTCAACGAATATGAACGCGGTCATCATCTCAGGGGGCTCCGGTGGACCCGGCCACGGCCGGCGGCACCGCCAGTGCCCGACGTATCGCCGGTAGCAGCGCAAAGGCCGGGAAGCACAGGAAGAACGTGAGCAAGAAATAACCTCGATATCCCATGGCTTCGACCCCAAACCCGCTGGCAAAACCGGCAAGCGCGCGACTGAGCGCGAACAGCGACGACAGCAACGCATACTCGCTGGCCGCCTGACGCGCATCCACCATCGCCATCAGGAAAGCCAGAAACGCCGCCGTGCCCAGCCCCCCCGTGAACGATTCCAGCATGCTAGCTCCGTACAAAACCGGCGGCGACACGACCCCAGTCTGCGCCAGATGGGCCACATACACGTAGCCCAGATTGGATACCGCTTGCAATAGGCCAAGCGACCATAAAGCTGTAAAAACACCCAGGCGGTGGGTCAGCAAGCCACCGAGCACACCTCCCGCCACGGACAATACCAGCCCGGCGTTGACCGAAATGAGACCAATTTCACTGGCGCTGAAACCGGCATCGACCCAAAACGGTTTGACCATGAAACCCATGGCCGCGTCACCGAGCTTGAACGTGAGCGCAAATGCCAGAATCGCCAGCATATTAGGGCGCGCCAACATGGACGCGAACGGAGCCACGACGCCAGACGTCACGCGAGGCGCCGCCTGCATCGCGGCCAGCAGCAGCAGACCGCCCGCCGGCAACAGCAAGGCCAGATCACCGCGCGTGCCCCACCACTGCATCTGTCGCCCCGCCAGCCACAACAGGGCCAGTAGCAACGCCAGGGCGGCATAGGCAACCCGGGGTTCACGCAGCAGCGTCCAGGCATCCCGCAGGCGTGGCGCCAGGCCCGCGCGCGGCGCCTCGGCGGGGGCTGCCCGACACATGACAGACACCGCCACGAGCACCGCCGAGGTCGCGAGCCAGGTGCCTGCCCAGCCGACCCGGTCACTGAGCATCAACAAGGCGCCAGCCGCCAGCATGCCCACGCGGTACAGGGCGATACGCACGCCGTTGGCCAGGCCCAACTCGGCGCGCGGTATGCGCTCCACCGTGTAGGCATCGATGGCGATGTCGTTGGTCGCCGACAACAGGGCGAATACACCCACAATCAGCCACAATGCCGGTTGCGTCGGGTCCAGCCCGGCCAATGCAGCAACGCTCAAGGCCATCAGCAGATTGGCCGCCTGCATCCAGCGGCGGTGACCGCGCCAGGCATCGACGGCAGGCGCCCATAGCACCTTGAAGGTCCAGGCCAGGCTCAGCAGTCCGAGCACCCCGATCTGGCGCAGATCCACCCCGTGCTGGCGAAAGTACACCGGCAGCATGTCAAGAAAAATGCCAAACGGCAGGC
>CAZZHF010000179.1:0-6316 GCA_964653545.1 uncultured Gammaproteobacteria bacterium
GGCCCACGCTGTGCAGGCGGTCGAGCAGGAGGCCGAGCACACCATCGCCACCGGCCGCCTGCGCGTCCAGCCAGCCCTGCAGCGCGCGCTGAAGACTGCGCGCGCCGAGGTAGCGGCGCTGCGGTTCCCGCTCGGTGGCGCGGTTGGCAATGGCACGCAGCGCATCGGGCACCGGCTGCGGCGTGGTCCAGCCCAGGCGCACGATCTCGCGGTCGAGCCGCGCCAGGGCCGTGGGCGGGTCGGCCTCGTCGAGCGCCGGCTGGCCGGCGAGCAACCGGTGCAGCAGCAACCCGCAGGCCTGCAGGTCGCGCGCGCCGGCATCGCGTTGCGTGCGCAGGGCGTCGGGATCGACGGCCAGCGCCGAGCCGCTGGCCGCGGCGGCCTGCGATGCCGAGGCATCGGCGCCGGGCAGCAACAGCGCACGGCCGTGCGGATCGATGAGGACGCTGTAGCCGCCCACGTCGCCGTGCGCCAGGCCGGCCTCGTGCATGAAGGCCAGACCCTGCAGCAGGTCGCACAGCCATTGTGCGGCCTGCACCGGCGAGGGCATCTCGCCACCGGCCAGATGGGCGTCGAGCGTGAGGCCGGCCAGCGCCGGGCCCGCCAGAAAGGGCCAGCGTTCCTCCACGCCGACGTCGACGATGGGCAGCAGTTGCGGATGGCTCAGGCGGGCCGCGTGGCGTGCACCGCGCAACCACGCCTCGAGCGCGGTCGCGTCGGCCGGTTGCTGGCGCGGCAGCGTGAGGTAGCGGTCGGCGCCGGCCGCCGGGTCATGAGCCAGCCACAGCATCGTGCGGCTGCTCTTGCCGAGCAGTTGCCGAAGCTCGAAACGACCGAGACGCCGGCTCGTGGACGAGCCGGCCGGCAGGGCGCCGGGCGTGGTGGTCGGGGCAGCGGGCATCGGCATGGGCACAGTGGTCACGCGATTGGACCCCGGAGCGCGCGCCGGCGAAGCCGCGAACTGCGGGGTCCGGAGGGGTCTGTTCGTGGCGCCGGGCCCGCCATTCCTATACTGGCCCGACCTGACCCTGCCCTGGAGTGTTCACCGATGAAGCTTGCCCTGCTCGGGACCGGACTGATGGGCGCGCCGATGACGCGCCGCCTGTGCGCGGCCGGCCTGGACGTGACCGTGTGGAACCGCACACGTGCCAAGGCCGAGGCCCTGGCGCCGGCCGGCGCCCGCGTGGCCGACACGCCCGAGGCGGCGGTGCGAACGGCCGAGCTCGTGATCACGATGCTCGAGCACGGCGACATCGTGGAAGAACTGCTGTTCGCGCACGGCCTGGCCGACACGCTGCCACGCGGCGCGCTGCTGGTGGACATGAGCTCCATCCGGCCGGCGCAGGCGCGTGCCCACGCTGCCGCGCTGGCCGAGCGCGGCGTGGCGCACCTCGACGCCCCGGTCTCGGGCGGCACGGTGGGCGCCGAGGCCGGCACGCTGGCCATCATGGCCGGCGGCGAGGCGGCCGACTTCGAGCGCGCGCGGCCGGCGTTCGCCCCGCTCGGCCGCGCCACCCACGTGGGCCCGCACGGCGCGGGGCAATTGGCGAAGCTGGCCAACCAGATGATCGTCGGCATCACCATCGGCGCCGTGGCCGAGGCCCTGCTGCTGGCCGAACGCGGCGGCGCCGACCCGGCCAAGGTGCGCGAGGCCCTGCGCGGCGGCTTCGCCGACAGCCGCATCCTCGAGGTGCACGGCCAGCGCATGGTCGAGCGCGACTTCGCCAAGCGCGCCGCGATCACCGTGCAGATCAAGGACCTGCGCAACGCGCTGACCACCGGCGCCGAGCTCGGCTTCGACGCACCGATCACCCAGTTGTTCGAGCAGCTGTACCGCAGCGCCGCCGACCACGGCTGGGCCGACGCCGACCACGCCGGCCTCTGGCTGGAACTGGCACGACGCAACGGCATGAAGTGAGCGGCGATCGGCTACAATCCGCTCCGTCGTGGGGGGGTAGCTCAGCTGGGAGAGCGTCGCGTTCGCAATGCGAAGGTCGGGAGTTCGATCCTCCTCCTCTCCACCATCCACATGTTCCAGGACTTCCCGTGAAGTCCCAGGAAATCGAAAAAGCCCTAGAGAATCAAAGCTCTAGGGCTTTTTTCTTGTCCCGAGCAGTCCCAGGCAATCCCGAGCGATCGGGGTTCACATTGCAGTAACTTCCGCAGTAACCGGAAAATCTGCAGTAACCGCACTGCGAAGTTACTGCATGGCCCGCCACCTCATCCCCTCGAACGCCTCGATCAAGGCGATCAAGCCGGGCGATCCGCGTCGGCGTCTGTCCGATGGCGAGGGGCTGTACATGCTCCTGTTCGTCAAGGGCGGCTCGCACGGCTGGCGCTACGACTACAGCCTGCACACGCGCCGCAAGACGCTCAGCCTTGGCACCTACCCCGATGTCGGCCTGGCCGACGCCCGCCGGCGCGCCGACGAAGCTCGCAAGCTTGTCAGCAGCGGCATCGATCCCAGCGATGCGCGCAAGGAAGTTCGCACCGAGGCACGCAAGCTCCACGCAGCGACCAAGCGCGCCGCATCCGGCCTCCCCCCCGAGGACTCCTTCGAGGCCGTCGCCCGCGAGTGGTACGTGAAGAACGCGACCGGTTGGGCACCGTCGCACGCCGGCAAGATCATCCGGCGGCTCGAGCTGGACGTCTTCCCGTGGATTGGCTCAAGGCCGATCGACACGATCCGACCGACCGAACTGCTCGCCCTGCTCAAGCGCGTCGAGGACCGCGGCGCGATCGAGACCACGCATCGGGTTCAGCAGAACTGCGGGCAGGTGTTCCGCTACGCCGTCGCCACCGGACGTGCCGCGAACGACCCGAGCCGCGACCTGCGCGGCGCCCTCACCCCGTGGAAGCCCGAGCACTACCCGACGCTGACCGAACCGCGGCAGGTGGGCCAACTGCTGCGCGACATCGAATCCTACGACGGCGGCTTCATCACCAAGTGCGCAATGCGGCTGGCGCCCATGCTCTTCGTCCGGCCGGGCGAGTTGCGACACGCCGAATGGAGTGAGATCAACCTCGAAGCCGCAGAGTGGCGCATCCCGGCCGCCAAGATGAAGGGCCGGGTCATACACATCGTGCCGCTGGCCCGGCAGGCGCTGGCCATCCTCGAAGAACTCCAGCCACTGACCAGCAAGAGCCGATGGGCTTTCCCGGGCGTCCGGACCAACGGCGAGCCGATGAGCGAGAACACCATCAACGCCGCGCTACGGCGCCTAGGGTACGACCGCACGAAGCTCACGGCCCATGGCTTCAGGGGCATGGCCTCCACGATGCTGCACGAGTGCGGCTGGCCGTCGGACGTCATCGAGCGACAGCTGTCCCACGCGGAGCGCAATGCCGTCAAAGCCGCCTACAACCACGCCGAGCACCTGCCCACACGACGCAAGATGATGCAAGCCTGGGCAGACCATCTGGATGCCCTTCGCCAAGGCGGCAGCGTGGTCGCGCTTAGGGCGTAACGGCGAAACCGGCAACGCGCTCGATGCACGTGGCCGGCCCAGCTAGATCCCGCCCACATCGGAGTGGGCCATCAGATCGCGCCGGGCCTCTTCGGCCAGCCCGCCCAAGTGACAGACTACTGCACGCTTGCCATGTCGCCGCCGAACTGGCCGACGATACGCCAGTCGTACCCGCCGCTCACTTCGCTGTTGCCTCGAGCCGGCCTAGAGTGACATCGCTCGGCTTGATGTCATTGCGGTTGAGAGTGACGTTCGGGTTGCCCAGGTACACGAAGGCCTCCTTGCGCTTGATGTCGAAGCAGTGGCCCTGCCACGGCACCAGGCCGACATAGCCGGCGTCCCCCTTGGTCGGGGACGTGAACGTCATGTTCATCTTCACGAATTCGCCCGACTTGTCGTAGTGCTCGCCCATGTAGTACCGCGGGAACTTGACGTCCTGGTACAGCACGCGCTTGCTGTACGGGTGAGCCGCCGGCATCTTGACCTCGATGTCATAGACCTCACGGGGCTCCCATTCGACGACCGTGCTCGGCGTCCAGAACGGCTTGGTCTTGGTATCGACGGTCGGGTACTCCTTGCTGCCTTTGCCGCTCACGAGCGGCAGCTTCAGGTGCGCCACGGCCAGAATCCAGCGCTTGCCGCGGATGCGTGCTTCCGGATACCAGCTCGGTCGCGCGCTCTGGATGTCGTACTCGTCGTTGAGTTGGACGCTACCCGCGAGGTTGTCCATCCACGAGCCGCCGGACAACTGGCGCACACGCCGCACCGACTTGATGTAGGCCCAGTTGTCTTCCACCTGGCCGTTGTCCGGGCGTTCCGTGTAGATGCCGAGGCCCTTGATGTCGAAAGGCTCGGTGGCGAACAGGAGCGCCTTGGTGACGAGCTTCCCACCATCGAGCACCGGCTCGCCGGTGTTGCGCCCCTTCATCTTGAAGGTATTGGTGAACCACTCCTGCGTTCGCTGAACGCCCTTGTCGGCATCGACGTACAAGAAGGTGTAGTCGCCGTCGAAGTTGTTGCCGTAGGTGTTGTGATAGTAGTAATTGAACATCGCCTTGTAGCCCGACAGCGGGTCTTTCAGGTCGATGTCCGGGAATGGCAGGCCCGCCTTGTATCCACTCACCTCCTTGGTCGTCGGGTCGATCTTGACCGCGGCGGAGTACTTCTTCGTGTTCTCGATATCGATCGCGTTCAGCGGAATCTCTTCGGTCTTGCGCAGCTTCATCTTGAAGTTGTAGTTCTTGATCATGAACTCCATCTTCTCGGTGATCAGGTCTGAGACCTTGTGGCCATCAAACGTGTCAGCCTTCACCTTGTCGAGGTTGGAGGCGTCGATCACGTCGCCCGGCTTGAGTTCGGCAGCATTGACGCCCCCGGCGGCCAGCATCGCGGCGAACGCCAGCGCGGTCATGGGAAGGAGTTTCTTGGTGTCGGTCATCTGAATATCTCCAGTTCGTTGCAAGGAGCGGATAGGTGTCAGAACTGCCGCGTCAGACGGACCAGGAACTGGTCATGGTTGGCGAGCGCGCCGAAGAGGTAGGTCTTGTTCTCGGATATACCGGAGACGGACGTCAGGCTCGGCTGGCGCTTGTCCGGCGCGAAGAACAGGTCGGCCTCGAGCTTGAGGCGCCAGCTGTCACCGAGGACGAAGTCCACCGACGGGATCACGAAGCCGCCGCGGCTGCGCGGATCGATGCCGACGGCCAGCGACGGGTTGATCGTGTTGCCGGCGAAATTCGTCGCCAGGATCCCGGTGATGACGGTCGTGTGCTCTCGCTTGCGCGCGTTGTAGCCCACCAGTTCGACGATCTCATCGGACTGCTCGTAGTCGAGGATCCACTTGTTGAAGATCTGCACCGAGAAGAACGAGTCGCCGCTGGTGCCGAGCAGGTTCTTCAGGTTCAGCGGCTTGTCGATCCGGAACATCGTCAGCAGCGTGTTCTTCTTGATCACGCCGCCGAAGCCGGGAATGGTGTTCTCAGTCCCCAGCGGTTGCGGCTGGAAGAAGCTCCCCGGCGTGCTCAGGCCCACGTTGTAGGGCGCGTCTTTGATGTACACCACCTCGGTACTCAGCACGGAGTCGATCGAGGGCACCTGGCCGCTCGCCGTCACCCCGAACAGGTCGATCTTCGGGAAGATCCAGTTGCCGAACGGGCTCGTCGGCGTCTTCTGGTAGGGCGCGAAGGCGGAGTTGACGATCGGGTCGGGGTTGTAGGTCTTGAGATAGGCCACCGAGTAGCTCACCGGGCCCGCATTGCCCTTCCAACGGAAGCCGCCTGTGACGTCGCTGGTGTCACCGTCCGGGTGGTCATAGTCATAGCTCATCGTCCCGGCGGGGTTCAGGAAGTCCGCGCCGAGAAAGGTCTGGAGCGTCCAACGGCCGCCGTAGAGGTCGAACGAGTTGCCGATGTCCTTGTCGCGGTCCCACCCGGGCCGCACGATCACCTGCAGCGCTCCATCGGCTTCCGGCACCTGGATCGTTGCGCTGCCCAGGATCAGCGGCTTGCGGAGCTCTTCGTTTTCACCCTCCAGAAAGGAGCGCCACCGCATGTCATAGCCGTGCACAAGGTCCATGGCCCGGAAGAAGTCACTCTCGCCCCAGACGACCTGTTGCTTGCCCAGGCGCAGCTTGACGCGCTCGCCGACGTCGATGTCGGCGAAGAGCTCCCGCAGGTCGACGCGGTTGTACTGCTCCGTCGCGTCGCCGCCGGGGCCACCGGGGGTCTTGAGCTGGGTCAGGTCTTCGAGCCGCTCGACATACTTCGTTCTGTACTCGCGGTCGGCTCGGACCACGGCCTTCCACTCGACCGGGCCGGTCTTCACTTGGCCGTCGAGAAGCAGCGATCCCC
>CAZZHF010000180.1:0-6288 GCA_964653545.1 uncultured Gammaproteobacteria bacterium
CCGATGTCGAGCACGCGCTGACCAGGCTCCAGCAGCAACTTGCCGGCAATATGCCGCGCCTTGGCCTGCTGGGCTCCTTCCAGGCTCATTCCCGGAACCGCAAAGTAGGCGCAGGAGTAGTACATGTCGCGGTCGAGGAAACACCGAAACAGCCACTCTTCAAGGTCGTAGTGATGCGCCACGTTGCGGTAACTCGCCCGCACCCGATTCCATTGCTGTGACAGCCCTGCCAGCAGGCACCGCATTCGACTGGTGTGGGTAAACGCCCTGGCGTTTCGAAGCAGCACCCCCAGCAATGGCACCAGCTCGCCGACACCCGCGTGCCACTCGCCACGCATATAGGTCTCGCCGAGCATGGTTTCCGGGTCGGCCGCTATGCGCCGCAGTGTGGAGCGCTCGTGCAACACCCAGCGCACATGCGGCGCACCTCCGCCGATGCGGTACTGCTCACCGTCCGGCAGCTCCAGCACCAGACTCCCGTATTGGATAAGGTTCCGCAAAAGTGCCAGTTGCCGCTTCATGTTGGCATCTCCGTGAACTCCCCCGCGACGGCGCGCAGCCAGCGGGGAATTGACGCACCAAAGACTCAGAAACCTGCATGCTTATGAAACATAAGTTGCCAACCCAGCGTCAAGCACCCAATAGCGCTGAAACGACGCGCAACTGACTGGGATCAGGCCGGTCTCTGGCGTAAAACAGTGGCGTTCCGGTCCAGGACCTTTCCGGTCCGGCGCTGACCGGTTCACACTAGGCCGAAGCCCCCACGCCGGAGTCGCACCATGCCGTTACGCGCCCTTGCCGCGCACCTGCGCCGATACCTGCTTGCCGGTGTGCTTACCGTCATACCGCTGTGGGTGACTTGGCTGATCCTGGCATTCGTATTCCGGCAGCTGTCGGCCCTGAGCCTGCCGTGGCTGCTGTGGTTCTCGACGCGGATTCAGCAGGAAGTACCGGTCCTTTCCTTGTTCCTGCGTGACAGCCGTTTTCAGTCCGCGCTGGCCGTGCTGCTGAGCCTGCTGGCGTTGTATCTGCTGGGCGCC
Source organism: uncultured Gammaproteobacteria bacterium (assembly GCA_964653545.1). GTDB lineage: Bacteria > Pseudomonadota > Gammaproteobacteria > Immundisolibacterales > Immundisolibacteraceae > Immundisolibacter. The sequence goes on from CAZZHF010000180.1 coordinate 1,041, forward strand.
TTTGCCACCCGTGTGGTTGGGCAGCGCCTGGTGGCACTGGGCGAACGGCTGATTCAGCGCCTGCCACTGGTGCAGACGATCTATGGCGGCACCAAAAAGATGTTGGCAGCCTTGAGCCAGCCGCCGGTGGGCGTAAGACGGGTAGTGCTGATCAGCTTCCCGTCGCGGGACATGAAGACCCTGGGCCTGGTCACGCGGACGCTGCGCGATCACCGCACTGGCCGGGAACTGGCCGCCGTCTACGTGCCAACCACACCCAACCCGACCTCCGGCTACCTGGAGATCGTACCGGTGGACCAGTTGGTCAACACCGACTGGACCATGGACGAGGCGATGGCCTTCGTCATGTCCGGCGGCGCGGTGGCTCCGGACAACATACCGTTCGACGGCGAGGCCACGCCCCTGCCCTGAACCCGGCCAGACAGGGCCCTGCGGGGTATCATGCGCAGCGATCAAAAGGGGGGCTTTGAGGAATGCAGTATTGGCACTGGCTGATGCTGGGCATGGCGCTGATAATCGCAGAGCTGTTCATCACCAGTTTTTTCGTGTTCTGGTTTGGCCTCGGCGCGCTGCTGGTGGGCCTGCTGGTATGGCTGAACCCAACGCTGGGCAGCGCCTGGCAGGTCTTCGGGTGGAGCCTGGCGTCCGGCCTGATGACGCTGCTGTGGTTCCGCTACCTGCGCCCGCTGATGAAAGACCGCACTCAGGCCGGTAACGCACGGGCTGCGGTGATTGGCGAAGCCGGCCGCGTTCTGCGCGCGCCGCACGGCGACAAGCGCGGAATAGTGCGCTTTACCACCCCGCTACTGGGCGATGATGAGTGGGAGTTCATCTGCGAAGGTTCGGTCGTTATGGGCGACCGGGTCTACGTGAAGGATTTTTCCGGCAACACGCTGGTCGTCGAAAAACGCGACTGACCCCGACCCCTTTCAATCTGCACCGCGGAGTTAGAAAACATGCCTGGAACCATTCTCGCGCTATTCCTGTTCGCCTTGGTCGTGGTCACCATCGGCCTGGGCGTGCGTACCGTGCCGCAGGGTAGCAAGTACGTGGTGCAGCGCCTGGGCAAATACCACAGCTCCTTGTCGCCAGGCCTGAACCTGATCATCCCGTACATCGATACGGTGTCCTACAAGGTCACCACCAAGGACATCGTGCTCGACATTCCGTCGCAGGAAGTCATCACCCGCGACAATGCCGTCATCATTGCCAACGCGCTGGCCTATATCAACATCGTGGCGCCAGAAAAGGCCGTTTACGGCGTCGAGAACTATGTGTTCGCCATCCAGAGCCTGGTGCAGACCTCGCTGCGCTCGATCGTTGGAGAGATGGCCCTCGACGATGCGTTGTCCTCGCGTGACTCCATCAAGGCCAAACTGAAAGCCGCCATATCGGACGATATCGCGGACTGGGGAATTGCTTTGAAGACGGTCGAGATCCAGGACATCAAGCCCTCGCCGACCATGCAGCACGCCATGGAGGAACAGGCCGCCGCCGAGCGCGCCCGCCGCGCCACCGTGACCCGCGCCGAAGGCGACAAGAGTGCCGCCATCCTGCAGGCCGATGGTCGGCTGGAAGCCTCGCGCCGCGATGCAGAAGCCCAGGTGGTGCTGGCCGAGGCCAGTCAAACCGCCATCCGCAAAGTGGCGGAAGCCACCCAGACCGGCGAGCTGCCGGTGGTGTATCTGCTCGGCGAGAAATACATCGAGGCCATGCGCCACATCGCCAACAGTGCCAACAGCAAGCTGGTGATTCTGCCCGCTGACCTGCCGGCCGCGGTGCGTGGCCTGATCAGCGGCCTGCCACCGGGCCCGCGATAAGCGCACCGCGGTCAGCCAAAACCCGCCATGACGCAAACGGCGACGGTCAGTGAACTGATCGACGGGCGACCCCTGTCCGGCGTTCAGTGGTGGGTGCTCGGGCTGTGTACGCTGGTGGTACTGCTGGACGGCTTTGATGTGCAGGCGGCGGCGTTTACCGGCCCCGCACTAGCGGCGGCCTGGCAGCTTGAGCGCTCGACGATGGGGCCGATCTTTGCTGCGGGCCTGGCCGGCATGGCTGTCGGTGCGCTGCTGCTGGGTCCCCTGGGCGATCGTTACGGACGCCGCCCGGCGCTGTTGCTCAGCGTGCTGGCGTTCGGCAGTTGCACGCTGCTGACGGGCTGGGCGCAGAACTTCGAGCAACTGCTGACCCTGCGCTTTCTGACCGGCCTTGGCCTGGGAGGCGCACTGCCCAACACCACCGCGCTGATCAGCGAGTACGCCCCACGTCGGCACCGCAACCTGTGCGTGGCGGTGACGTTTCTGGGGATTCCACTGGGCGGTATCGTCGGCGGCCTGCTGGCTTCGTGGCTGTTGCCGCGTTACGGCTGGCCGTCGGTCTACATCGTCGGCGGCCTGGCTCCGCTGGCGCTGGTGCCACTGCTGTGGCGAATGCTGCCGGAGTCGATCAGCTTCCTGGTGACCACGGGCCAGACGACACAGGCCGGCGCCATCCTGCGGCGCATCGATCGGACCGCGACCGCTTCACTCAAGGCTGCCGAAGCGGAGCCGAAAGCGTCGAATTTTCCAGTCCGCGCGCTGTTCGATCCGGGTTACGGCAGCGACACACTGAAGCTGTGGGCGGCATTTTTCGCCAACCTGATCGCGGTGTACTTTCTGATCAGCTGGATACCGACGCTGGTGGTGGAGGCCGGATTTGACCTGCGCTTTGCCACCTGGGCCACGGTGGCGCTGAACTTGGGCGGAGCGATCGGGCCGCTGTTGCTGGCCAGGCTCACGACCCGGCACGGCACACGCCTGGCGTTGCCGGGCATCCTGCTGCTGGCCGCGCTGAGCGTGGTCATCACCGGCCGCGTTGGACAGTCCCTGCCGCTGCTGCTGGCGCTGGTGTTCTGCTGCGGGTTTTTCACGTTTGGCGCGCAAATCAGCCTCAACACGCTGGCGGCCCACATCTACCCGACGCGGGCCCGCTCCACCGGTGTCGGCTGGGCGCTGGGGATCGGACGCATCGGGTCCATCCTGGGACCCCTGGTCGGTGGCGTGTTGCTACAGATGAAACTGGGCCTGCCGACCTATTTTCTTGCCTTCAGCACGCTGCTGATTGCGGCGGCGGTGGCTGCGTTCAGCGTCCGCAGGCAGCAGCCGGCCGTGTAAAGCAGTCTCCAGTGAGGCGATTCGTTCGCCTGCTTACCGTCTCGCCCGGGAGCGCGTTCACATGCAAGCTGCCGCCATGCCAACGGATCAGCAACCCATGTCCGGCCAGCAATGGTGGGTACTGGCGTTGTGCACCCTGGTGATCCTGCTGGATGGCCTGGACTTGCAGGCGGCGGCCTTCACCGGACCATCCATTGCCGCGCAGTGGCAGCTTGAGCGCTCCAGCATGGGGCCGATCTACGCCATGGGACTGGCCGGCGGAGCTGTTGGGGCCCTGCTGATGGGTCCGCTGGGCGACCGCTACGGCCGCCGGCCGGCCCTACTGCTGTCGGTGCTGGCGTTTGGCACCGCGACATTGTTGACCGCATGGGTGCGCAACTTCGATCAATTGCTGGTCATGCGCCTGCTGACCGGTGTTGGGCTTGGCGGCGCCATGCCCAATGCCGCGGCGCTGATCAGCGAATACGCGCCTGCGCGTCTGCGCAACCTGTGCGTGGCGATAACACTGACCGGTATCCCACTGGGCGGCATCGTGGGTGGTCTGCTGGCGAGCTGGCTACTGCCCCGCCATGGCTGGCCCGCGGTCTATATCGTCGGCGGGCTGGCGCCGCTGGCGACCTTGCCTTTGCTGTGGCGCCGCCTGCCTGAATCGGTGGAGTTTCTTGCACTGCGCGCCGCGCCTAAGCCAGCCGCAGATGCGGCGCCTGCTACCAGGCCGCGCTTTCCAGTGCGCGAGCTGTTCCAGCCCGGCTACGTCGGCGACACACTCCTGCTGTGGACGACGTTTTTCACCAGCCTGATCGCGCTCAATTTCCTGATGAGCTGGACGCCCAGCCTGGTACTTGAGGCCGGCTTTGAGCTGCGGCATACCGCCTGGGCGGCGGTGACGCTGAACATAGGCGGCGTAGGTGGGCCGCTGCTGGTCGCCGCGCTCGCGGCGCGCCACGGCACACGGGTGTTGCTACCGGTCGTGCTGCTGCTGGCCGGTATTTGTGTGGCGGCCACCGGGCGGGTGAGCGACTCGCTACCGCTGCTGCTGCTGCTCACGTTCTGCAGCGGATTGTTTGCGTTTGGCGCCCAGATCGGCCTGGTCGCCCTCGCAACGCATGTGTATCCAACCCACGCCCGGGCCACGGGCGTAGGTTGGACCATCGGGATTGGCCGCATCGGTGCCGTATTCGGCCCGTTGCTCGGGGGGCTGTTGCTGCAAGCCAAGCTTGGCCTGCCGAATTATTTTCTGACCATCAGCTCGGTGCTGGTGATCGCCGCCCTGTCGACCTCCCTCATCCGCCGGCACCAGCCGGCGGCCTGAGTCACCCGTCGACAGGGCATTGCGGGCTCAGCGGTACTTACGCGCGCACAGCTCGGCCCAGGCCTTACCGCTGGCCTCGGTCAGCACCCGCCAGTCATCCGGAATGTCCTGGTAAGGAGCGCGGCACGGCCCGGCGTTGATGTAACCGGCCGCGTTGCAACGCAGCTTTTCGATCTGCACGTTGTACTTGGGCAGCTCCCTGAAGTCCGGGATCGGGTTCGGTAGGTCGTGCAGGTCGTGCATGATTTCGCCCATGCGCGCCTTGTCGCCGGCTTCGATGGCCCGCTGCAGGGCCACCACCGGCTCCGGCCCCATGGCGCAGCTGGTCGACCACATGCCCTTGAGGCGATCGCCAACCAGGTCGTAGGCCATTGGCGCGGCAAAGTCGATCGGCAGGAACTGCACCTGCGGCGCAGCGTCCATGCTGGCCGGCAGGTCGACCAACATGTTCTTCGAGTCCATCAGGTTGCCGACGTACTTGCAGGTGACCACCGTCGGGCAGTGTTTGCCGACGCCGGCCCAGAACTCGACCGGGAAAGTGGATTTGAAGAACAACGGGTTGGCGTACACCATCAGCGCCATTTCCGGCACTGCCTCGGCCAGATCCGCATAAAACTTGACCGAATTGGTGATGGTCGGGGTCTGCCACAGCGGCAGACCGACGAAACCGCCCTCCACTCCCAGCTCCCGGAACTTGCGCATCTGGCGCACGGTTTCCTTGGTACCCAGCGTGGTGATGCCGGCGAACACCGGCACCCGGCCGCGCGCCACCTCGACGATG
>CAZZHF010000181.1:0-6264 GCA_964653545.1 uncultured Gammaproteobacteria bacterium
TTATGTTGGCGGGGATGATGGCGCGGCCGCGGGCGACCTCGTCGCGGACGAACTCGGGCGTGATCCGGCTGGGAATGGCGGCGCCAAAACTCTGGCCTGGGTGTTGGCGCAGCAGGGCCGGGTCGCGCACGGTCTCCAGGCGCTGGTTCTCGCGGATGGCGATGTATTCCATCTCCGGGGTGACGATGCCGCGCCGTGCGTAGTGCATCTGGGTCACGTTGGCACCGGCAAGCGCCCGCCGCGGCAGGCGGGTATGCGCAAAGCGCAGGTCGGACAGTTCCGGTGCGGCGGCCCGCTCGCGGCCGTAGGCGGAGCTGATCTGGTCCAGCAGCTCGCTGTCGCCGCGCTCGGCGATCCACGCCTCACGGATCGGCGCCAGGCCGGCGCGCAGGTCGATGCTGACCGCGCCATCCGTATAAACGCCGGAGGTATCGTACAAAGTGATCGGTGGGTTGGCTTCGCCACCATGCAAGGTGGACGTTTGCGACTGGGTCACTTCGCGCATCGGTACCCGCAGATCGGCCCGGCTGCCCTGTACATAAATCTTGGACGAACCGGCAAACGGTCGTCGCAACTCCGGGTCGACATCGGCAGGGGGCACGAGGGGCGGTTTCTGGGTGGCGTTCATGGCAAGACCTGTGGCGGCGGTGTGGGGCCAGTCCGCGCCGGTTGCGACGCGGCGATATGGGGTTTGTTATTGTCGCAACGCGGATTGGGACGGTAATCTATGCGCCGCTTCAAAGAGGTGTCAACGCGCCGGCCGCCGTTGCCACCTGACCGACCCGCTTTTGGGTCCCCACCTGCCGCCACTCGTAGCGAACCATGAACAGCCCGGACCTTGGCGCTGCCCGTTTCAATATGCTGCTGAACCAGGTGCGTGCCTGGGACGTAGCTGATGAGCGGGTGCTTGAATTGTTGTCGCAAATGCCGCGCGAGGCCTTCGTGCCGCCGGCCTACCGCAACATTGCTTACGCGGACCTGATGGTGCCGATTGGCCACGGGCAGGTGATGCTGCAACCCAAGCTGGAAGGCCGCTTCCTGCAGGCCCTGGCGCTCAAAGCGTCGGACGTGGTGCTGGAGGTCGGGGCGGGTAGCGGCTATATGGCCGCGCTGATGTCCCGGTTGGCCGCTTTTGTGACCACGGTCGATGTGATCCCGGAGCTGGCCGAATATGCGGCCTTGCGCCTGGCCGAGCAGGGTCTGCGCAATGTGCGGGTGGAAACCGGCAACGCCGCCGACGGCTGGCCCGATCACGGACCCTACGATGCCATCATGATCAGCGGCGCGTTGGCACAGCTGCCGCAAGGCTTTCTTAACAGCCTCAAGCCGGACGGACGGCTGGTGGTCATACGCGGGTGTCGACCGGCCATGCAGGCGATGCTGATCACGCGCCGCGGCGAGGCCGACTGGCATCACGAAGCCCTGTTCGAGACCGACGCCCCGACCTTGCTGCACACGCGCGCGCCGGCGACCTTTGAGTTCTAGGCGGTTACGTGCGCGAAATGGCGGTTCAGGAGCTGGCCACGATGTTGGACGCCGCGACCGGCGATTGGCAGATCATCGATGTGCGCGAGCCCTGGGAGCACGCCATCTGCCGTCTGCCGGGTGCCCGTTTGCTGCCAATGGACGGCCTGCCACAGCGGCTCGCGGAACTGGACCCGGGTCGCCCAACCGTGGTGGTGTGCCACCATGGCGTACGCAGCTACCAGGTGGCATTGTGGCTGGAGCGCAGTGGCTTCACCGATGTGGTCAATCTTAGCGGTGGGATCGATGCGTGGGCCAGGTATGTCGATCCGAGCATGGACACGTATTGAGGGTCAGCCGCACCGTGGACCCTGAGACACTACCCTGCATTACCTATAAATTTCGGAAATCCAGAATGAAAAAACATGTTCTTTTGGTTGGCTTAGCCAGCGCCTTGTTGGCTCTGCCGGTCGCGGCAGAGGATTTGTTGGCGGTTTACCGCCAAGCCCTGCAGAACGACGCCCAACTGCAAGCCGCCGAGGCAGCGCGCGACGCGGCGCGGGAACTCAAGCCGCAGGCTCTGTCGTTTGTGCTGCCGAATGTGCAGAGCAGCGCCCAAACCTCGAAAAATACCCTGCGTACTGATTCCTTCGGGGCCTTTCCGCCGGGCGGCACGGCTGATTTCAATGCTCACAGTTGGCAGGTGCAGGCGGTACAGCCGTTGTTCAACTGGCAGCTGATCGCCGGTCTGGGTCAGGCCGATGCCTTGGTGCGCCAGGCGGACAACCAGTACAGCTTTGCCGAGCAGGAGCTGATGCTGCGTACCTCGAGCCGCTACTTCGGGGTGTTGTCAGCGGCCGACAACCTGCGTTTCGTGGAGTCCGAGAAAGCCGCTATCGGTCGGCAGCTGGAACAGGCCAAGCAGCGGTTCGAGGTAGGCCTGATCGCGATTACCGATATTCACGAGGCACAAGCCCGCTACGACCTCACGGTCGCGCAGGAAATCGAGGCCCGCAACGAACTGACCAATGCCATGGAGGCGCTGCGCGAGGTCACCGGTACGGGCTATGAAACCCTCACGCCCCTGACCCACAGCCTGCCGCTGGAGCCACCCGCGGGAGAGAGCGCCGAAATCTGGGTGACGCAGGCTCTGGATCAGAATCCGCTGGTAGCCGCCGCCAGCGAGGCGACGACCGCGGCGAAAAAAGAGGTGGAGCGGCTGCGCGCCGGCCACTTCCCCACCCTGGATGCGACGGCGACTTACCTGAATTCCAGTGCCGCGGCTAGCCGTTTCGGTGCCGGTAGCGACGGCGAAGACACCATCTATGGTTTACAGATGAAGCTGCCGCTGTTCGAGGGTGGACGCACCAGTTCCCAGGTTCGCCAGGCGCAGCAGCAATACCGTCAGGCGCAGCAGCGTATGGAGCAGCAGCGCCGTGCCACGTCGCGCGAGACGCGTGACGCGTACCTCGGGGTGGCGGCGGCGATCAGCCGGGTGCGGGCGCTCACCCAGGCGCAGGTGTCCAATGAGAGTGCACTTGAAGCAACCGAGCTCGGTTACCGGGTCGGCACACGGACCTCGGTGGATGTGCTCGATGCCGAGCGGGAGTTGTACCGGGCCAAACGCAACCTGGCGACGGCGCGTTACGACTATGTGCTCAACGTGCTGCGCCTCGAGCAGGCGTCGGGGCAGTTGAGCCAGGAAGATCTCGCCCGCGTCAACGGCTGGCTGGATGAAGCCGCGGCCGGCGCGCCACCGCCAGTCGCGCCCTGATTCGACCGCGACAGGTTATGCGGGCGGGAGGGCTTGCAGATACGGCGCGATAAGCGCCAAGGTTCTGGCGGTGGCGCCACGGTGCTGCGCTACCAGGGCCTGTGCGGCCTCGCCCATGCGCGCCCGGCGAGCTGCGTCGCCCATCAGGGTCGTGAGCTGTAAGGCGAGATTCGCTGCGTCCACGACCTGCAGGCCAGCGCCCGTGGCGACGGTGATGTCCCGTAGCTCGGCAAAATTGTGCATATGCGGGCCGAACAGCGTGGGCTTCCCAAGCTGGGCGGGCTCGATCAGGTTGTGACCGCCCCGCGCAACCAGGCTGCCGCCGACAAATACCAGATCGGCGGCGGCCATCAGAGACGGCAGTTCGCCCATGCTGTCGGCCAGGTAGACATCGCACCCGGTGCCGTCATCCGCGCTGCGCAGGGAGGTGGCCCAGCCCTGTTCGTGGCACAGTCGGGCGACTTCAGGGAAGCGCTGCGGATGACGTGGCGCGAGGATCAGCGCCGCGCCCGGTTGCGCCTGGCGCAACGCCCTATGGGCTGCCAGGGCTGCGGCTTCCTCGCCAGCATGGGTGCTGGCCGCCAGCCATACCGGCCGATCGGGACCCAGGCGCTGACGCAAGGCCAGCCCGGGTGCCGTATCCGCGACCGGCGCGTCGAACTTGATGTTGCCGGTGATGTTCAACCGCGACCGTGGTAGCCCAAGCTCGATCAGACGCTGGGCATCCGCGCTGGTTTGCGCGCCGACGGCGCACAGCTGTCCGAGTGTCTGGCGTGTCAGCCCCGCCAGGCGCCGGTAACCGCGGCTGGAGCGTGGTGACAGCCGCGCGTTGGCGAGCACCAGCGGGATATCCGCATTCGTCGCCGCGGCGAACAGGTTGGGCCACAACTCGGTTTCCATGACGATGCCCAACCGTGGCTGCACGCGGTCAAGGAAGCGTCGTACCGCCCCAGGCAGGTCGTAAGGCAGGTAGCAGTGGGCGACCGTGTGCCCCAGGCGCTGGCGCAGCTGCGCCGAGCCGGTCGGCGTGGTTGTGGTGACCAGCAGGGGCAGCGCGGGATAGGTTCTTCGCAGACTGGCGAGCAGCGGCAAGGCCGCATTGACTTCGCCGACCGAGACCGCATGCAGCCAGATGCCACCGGGCGCGCTGACGCGCCCGAAACCAAGCCGTTCCGCCCAGCGCTGGCGATAGGCCGGCTGGTTGCGACTGCGCCACATCAAACGGCCGAAAGCCAGTGGCAGACTGGCGCGAATCAACCAGGAATAAAGACGATAATTCACGGCATGCGACTAGTTGGGAAGCCTGCCTTTCGGCGCCGACGCTACCCGCTGCTGCGCGCGAGCCGCCTGCGGTGGCTGCTCGACGCCGCACAGGTCCTGCAATACGACCGATCCGGAATCAAGGTGGCGCAGCTGCCTTCCGGCGCGGTTGTGAAGCTGTTTCGTCAGCAGCGCCGACTGTCGTCCGCGGCCTGGGCGCCGGCTGCGCAGCGCTTTGCGAACAACGCTGCTGCTCTGGCCCGGCTGGGTATTCCCAGCGTCCAGGTGCATCGCCTGTTTTACTGTCCCGAGCGTGCGCGATATGGGGTGATCTACCGGCCGCTCGCCGGCAGTGTGCTGCGCGAAAGCCTGTCGACGCCCGAGCGGGATGCGGACTGGACGGTGCTTGCGCGTTTTGTGGCGGAGCTGCATCGGCGCGGCGTCTATTTCCGGTCGCTGCACAGTGGCAATATCGTGTGCTTGCCGAGAGGCGGTTTCGGTCTTATCGACGTGGCCGATCTGCGTGTTTCGACGGCGCGGCTTAGTGTGTTGCGTCGCGCGCGTAATCTGCGCCCGCTGCTGCATGACGGGAGCGCCCGCAGTTTGCGTTCCAGGCAAGTGTTTGGGGATTTTTTGGAGGCTTATCTGGCCGCAGCCGGGCTGACGGGTGTCTCCAGGCGATTCTTGCACAACCTGGCTTGGCGCCAATGGAGGCGGGCGAGCGCTCAATCGTCGGTCGATGGCGGGTCCGACTCGACATCGGCGAGCGGAATGCGGTAATCGCCGTTCAGCCAGCCGCCGAGGTCGGTCAGCTTGCAGCGCTCGCTGCAAAACGGGCGATACAGACTGCTAAGCGACCACTCGACCGGCTTTTTGCACGTGGGGCAGGGCATGTGGTCGCTCACAAGTTGCAACACACCATGCGAAACGGCACGTCCTCGTCCGCGGGCAGGGGCTTGCCCTGGTCGGCGAAGCGCACAAAGCGAATCGAGAAGCGATGTCGCCCGGCGCTGACTTCGGGGTAGTACGGGGAGCCAAGTGGCAGCAGGATACGCAGTAACTGATGCGACTGATTCGTATCGAGAGAACGCTGATAGAAACCCAGTTGTGCGGTCTCGACCGCTTCACTGGCGGATTGTCGGATCAGCTCCAGAATGAGAGCGGTGGCGCGGCCCAGGCCGGTGAACGGCGCACACCAGGCAGCGAGCTCCTGATGGCGTTGTGGCGCCGGACGGGCCAACCAAAAACGGAACGCTGGCTGGTCGAAGTCGCAGTTGCCCAGCGACAGGTTATGTCGTTTGCGCAGCTGGGAGATCAGGTCGCTCTCCAACACCGCCTGTCCAAACGGCAAGCGTTGTGCGTGCAGGCGATCGATTTCGCTATCCAGCTGTTCCAGTATCTGTCGCAGCCGCGGAGCGTCCACCTCCGGCATCGACTGCATGGTGGTAAGGACACCCGCCAGGCGCTCCAGCTCCCTGAGCACTTCGGTGCGCAGGTCGCTGCGGGTCAGGAGATCGGTCAGGTCGAGCAGGTGCTTGATGGCGACACGGTGATCCCACACCTGGTCGCCTGCCATGTTGTCATTCAGGCCACGCAGCACGAATTCAATGCGTAACAAGGTTCGCATGCGCTCATTGAGCGGCTGTTCGTAGACGATGGCTTCGGGCGGGGTCATGGCACTTTAAAGAATGCCCGTTACGGGCCGCGGATGCTAGCGCTTTTGAGCCATATCGAGATAATTCGCGTGTAGAAGCTCAAGCTGGCGG
>CAZZHF010000182.1:0-6235 GCA_964653545.1 uncultured Gammaproteobacteria bacterium
CGGCGCTGCCGCCGCTGGAGCCGAGCATCCAGAACTGCGGCACGCCGCCGTCCTCTGGTACCAACCGAATGCCGTGAAACGGGTGCTGCGCCGGCAGGTCGTTGTTCAGGTAGCCCATCAGGTCAAACACCTGACGCGGGTAAAGATCAGAGTTGATGGGCTGGCGCGGGTAGGCCAGGGCCGCCGTGGCCTGACCGTCGCCGCCCGGCGCACGGCCCAGTCCCAGGTCGATGCGACCCGGATAGAGCACTTCCAGCATGCGGAAAGTCTCGGCCACTTTGTAAGGCGGGTAGTGCGGCAGCATGATGCCGCCGCTGCCGACCCGGATGCGCCGCGTATGGGCAGCGATGTGGCCGATCAGGATTTCCGGGCACGGGCCGGCGTAGCCGGGCGTATTGTGGTGCTCGGCCAGCCAGTAACGGTGGTAGCCGAAGCGCTCGCAGGCCTGCGCCAGGCGCAAGCTGTCGTGCGGGCCACGCGACGGTCGTCCGCCTTCATGAATGGGGGACTGGTCGGTGACGCTGAGTTTGAGAACCATGGGAGATGCTGTTCGCTTCGTGCTTGAATGGCGGCCAGTTTAACAACCCAGCCCGATGCGCCAATGCCGCCCTACACCGTTGACCAGGTCCGTTGGCCGGAACACTCGGCGCAATTGCTGGCAGTTCGCCGCGCGGTATTCGTCGAAGAACAGGGTGTTGCCGAGACGCTGGAGCTTGATGGCCGGGACGCCGGAGCCTGGCATTTGCTGGCGTGCGATGGTGCGGGCCTGCCGATCGGCTGCGTGCGGCTGCTCGTGGATGCTCACATCGGCCGGCTGGCGGTGCTGCGCCGCGCACGCCGACGAGGAATCGGCCGCGAGCTGCTGGTGGCGGCGGTTCGGCTCGCCCGCAAACTGGGCATGGGCGATCTGTACCTGCACGCGCAAACGCAAGCACGTGGCTTTTACGAAGCCAGCGGATTTATCGCCGAGGGCGAGGAATTTCCCGAAGCCGGCATCGCGCATGTGCTGATGCGATTGCCGGCCGACGACGCCCCGACCTAGGTCGTTTTGAGCGCTTCCTTGTTGATCTTGCCGGTACGCGAACGGGGCAGGGACTCCTCGCGGATGTCCACCTGGCGAGGCACCTTGTAGTCGGCGAGCAGACCACGACAATGGGCCACGATGTCGTTAGCGGTCAGCGTGGCGCCGAGCTTGGGCACCACCACGGCCTTGACCGCCTCGCCCTTCAGACCGCCGGTGATACCAATTACCGCCACCTCGGCCACCTGCGGATGCTTGTAAATCGCGTCCTCGACCTCGGGCGCGTACACCTTGAGACCGGCCACGTTGATGACGTCCTTCTTGCGACCCTGTATCCACAAGTAGCCATCGGCATCGAACATGCCGATGTCCCCAGTGCGAAACCAGCCATCCGCCATCATCTCGGCAGTCAGCGCCGGACGCCGCCAGTAACCCTGCATCAGGCTCGGCCCGGACAACCACACTTCGCCGCTGCCGCCGGCCGGCACCTCCTGACCGTCGTCGTCGACGATGCGCACCCGTGCATAGGGCAGACGCTGGCCGACGGCGCCGAATTTGTCCGCGGGGAACACCGCCGGACCGAGCACCACCAGCGGTCCGGTTTCAGTCAGGCCATAACCCGATGACAGGCCGACATGCGGAAAGCGCGCATGGAACTGGTGCAGCATTTCCGGCGAGGCGGTCATGCCGAAGGTACACAGGTATTTGAGCGTTCCCAGTTTGTGCTCGCTGCGGTTATGCAACAGCGCATTGGCCATCGGCGGCACCATATGGGCAATTGTCATGCGATGCCGGTCGGCATCCTCCAGGAAGCGCTGCGGTGAGAAACGCTCGAACAGCAGCAGCGCCATGCCGCTGTGCATGCAGACGCCCAACAGCATCGGGCCGGAAATGTGCGACATCGGCACCGCCAGCCCATACACATCCGATGGTCCAACAGAATATGCCTCGACCATGGCAATTTCGGAATAGGTCAGGGCATCGTGGCTCAGAGCCACGCCTTTGGGGCCGCCCACGGTGCCCGAGGTATACAGCACCACTGCAGTGACGACGTGCGCGTCGATTGGCTCGGGAGCCAGCGGACTGTCGCGACCGTTTTGTTCAACATTGCCCGTTGTAACCACTGGCAACTGCTGCTGCTTGACGTTCAGGGCCTCTCGTGCCGGCCCTTCCAGATTACCGGCGGCCACCAGCAGTACCGGCTGCAAGTCGTCCAGAATCTCGGCCAACTCGTCGGCCTTGAGCACCGGATCGAGCGGCACGAACACCGCCCCCAGCGCCACGGTAGCGTAGTAGCCGTACGCAAACTCGGGGCCATTGGGCAGCAGCATGGCGACCCGGTCGCCGGCCTTCACGCCGAGCTCCGACAAGCCGGACTGCCAGCGACCCGCGCGCTGTGCCAGCAGCCCGAAACTCACAACCTCATCATTGAAATAAATCGCGCTACCGGCCGGCCAGGCATCGGCGGCGATCAGCAGTTCTTGGGCAATGTTCATGTCGTCTATCCTCTCATCTCGTGGCGACGTGGCCGCCATCGATTATGGTTCCACATCCATTGCTCCGGGTGTTGGCGAATCCAGCCACCGAATATCCGGTGCAACTGCGCCGTGATAGCCAGTTCGTCGGCCTTGCGATCACCGCTCGCCAGCGGTTCCAGGGCCGGCTCGAACACCAGGCGGTGCCCAGTGCCGGCGCGCACGGCGTATGCCGGCACAATGGCCGCACCGGTACGCAGGTGCAAGGATGCGGTACCGGTAGCGCACCAGGCCGGTTGACCCAGGAAATCGACTTTGACGTCGTTCGAGCGGCGGTCCGCAACGATAAACAGAATGCCATTGCTGCGCAGCAGTTTCAGGCAGGCATGCGCATTCTCTCGGCTCAGCGGCGTGTTGTAGAAGGTCAGTCCCATGCGAGAGACCGCCGCGGTTTCGGCGGCGTATGCCACCGGGTTGCTCGGCAAGCGCAGCAAGGATCCGGTAACACAACCACGTTCGTTCAGATAGCGCGGCAACAGCGTCCAGCCGCCGATATGCGCCGTCGCCAGCAGCACGCCCTTGCCGGCGGCCAGAGCGGCATCCAAGTGCTCCAGACCGTCGACCCGGCACCATTCGGCCACTGTCAGGCCGTGTTCTTCGGGACGCCAGAACAGTTCGCCGAAACCGCGCGCCGAATGCTCGAATACACCGCGCACGATGGCCCGCCGCTGGCCTACCGACAGCGTATTGCCATACACCAGACGCAGATTGCGGCGCACCAATCGTCGCCAGCCGCCACCGAACGGGCGCATGCAGGCGGCCATCAGCAAGCACCAGCCACGCAACGCCTGCGGGTTGGGCATGGCGCGGATAATCGTGACCAGCGAGGAGAACAGCAGCCGCTGCGCGGCGAGCAGAAATGAGTTCACGCGTACGGACCGAGCTGGCACGATGGAGCCCGACCGGGGCGGGCCGCGGGGCGGGATTCGGTGCAATGATAACGGCGGACCCCGGGTCAGAACCGCTTGGCGGGACCGGATTGATCAATCCGTAACGAGGAGAACGCGATGCAAACGCTCAGTTCCGAGGTGTATCTGGAAGGCTTGGTATTCGGCGAATGTCCGCGCTGGCGTGACGGCGCGCTGTGGCTATCGGACATGTTTGGCGGCCGTGTGCTGCGCTCCGTCGGGCCCGGGAAAGCCGAGACCGTGCTCACTTTGGAGGGCGGGCGCCCGTCCGGACTGGCGTTTCTGGACGACGGCAGCCTGTTGGTCGTGTCCATGCTTGATCGCAAGCTGCTGCGCCGCTGGCCGGACGGGCGGGTCGATCTGGCACCGCATGTCGGCGGTGACATCAATGACATGGTCCGCGCTCCGGACGGTGGCGTATTCGTTGGCAACTTCGGCTTCGACCTGTTCGGTGGCGCCGAGGGCCAGCTGACCAATCTGCACCACGTGGACGCTCAAGGCCGTGTTCGCGAAATGGCGAGCGAGCTGAACTTCCCGAATGGCATGGTGGTGACGCCCGACGGCGGGACGCTGATCGTCGCCGAAACCTTTGCCCATCGCCTGACCGCCTTTGACATTCGTCATAACGCCCTGACGAATCGGCGTGAGTTTGCCGCGCTCGGCAGCTACGCACCGGACGGCATCTGTCTGGACGCCGCGGGTGCCGTTTGGGTGAGTGCCTTCGTCGGCGATACCTACCTGCGCGTGGAGGATGGCGGGAAAATCACCCATCAAGTGCCGCTGGCCAACCGACGAGCGGTGGCCTGCAACCTTGGCGGCAGCGACGGGCGTACGCTTTTCATGGTCACCGCCGACACTGACGTGGAGCGCCTCGCCAAAGGCGAGTCGACCGCTCGCGTGGACACCGTGCGGGTGGAAGTGGCCGGGGCCGGCTCGCCCTGAGCCGCGAGCGCAGTCCCGTCAGGCGGACTGAACGCGGGGATGGTCAATGAGGTGCCTGCCGCGCCCTGTTCGCGGCCCGCCCGGGCCGGACCCAGTCGCTACGCTACGCTGTCCACAGCGCCCTGATGCGCGCTTGCCAAGGCCAAGACGGCGCGCTACCGTCCACCGGCCATAACGATCGTTCAGATTAAAGAAGTCATTACCCGACAGGAGAGTTTCATGGACGCGACCACGCTACGCCCGGCGGTCGACGCTGACGGCCATATCATGGAATCGCTTACCGAAATGGCGGAATACGCACATCCGTCGGTGCGTGATCTGTGTCTGAACCCGCAAAATTTCTTCCGCTCGCCATTTCCAACCCTGGACGGGGTGCACTGGCCCCGGCCTTCGGTTTACAAGGCCGAGCACGGCGTCATGGGCGACCAGGAGACCGCCAGCAAGCATCGCAAGGGCTCGGCCGAGGACTGGCTGGAATTCCTGGCCAACGCCAACGTTGAATACTCCGTCATGTACACCAGCGACGGCCTGACCGTCGGTCAGATTCGCGAAGAAGAATATGCCGTGGCCGTGTGCCAGGCCTATAACGACTACGTGGGCGATCGCTACCGGCGCGTCAGCGCGAAGTTGCTGCCGATGGCGCTGATCCCGATGCAAAGGCCCGATGAGGCGGTCAAGGAACTGCGCCGGGTGGTCAAGGAGCTGAAGTTGCCCGGCGCCATGCTGCCATCCACCGGCTTGCCGCTGGATCTGGGCCACGAGTATTACTGGCCGATTTACAAGGAAGCCGCCGACCTGGGCTGCGTCCTGGGCGTGCATGGCGGTTCCAATGTCGGGTTGGGTCTGGGCTCGGTGAATTCCCTGCTCGCCTCGCACATCATCCACCACCCAATGGGCTTGATGATCGCCGCCACATCCATGGTCCACAACGGGCTTTTCGAGCGTTACCCAGACCTGCGCGTGGCTTTCACCGAGGGCGGTTGTGGCTGGACCACGGTGCTGCTCGACCGGATGGCGCGCAATGCCGAACTGGGCATGATGGGCGCCTACCGGACCTTCGAGCATTACCTGGGCAACGGCCAGGTGTTGGTGGGCTGCGAGCCCGGCGAGGGCACGCTACCGTACCTGATCAAGCGTGTTGGCCCTGATGCTTTTGCATTTTCTACCGATTACCCGCACGAGGTCGATTTTCGCGCCGTGCGCAAGGAGATCGAGGAAGCCTACGCCCAGCCGGATCTCACTCTGGACGAGAAGAACAAGCTGCTGGGCGATAACGCGCGGCGGTTCTTCCGCCTTGATTGAACCGGCTCAGGGCAACGCCGGCACCGGTCGCGGGCGGCGCTGTTCGTCCACGGCAACGAAGGTAGCGGTGGCCTCGGTAACCTTCACCAACTGGCCCGGATCGGCAGCACGTTCGGCGAAGGCCTCAAGGTGGAGCGTGAGCGAGGTGCGGCCCACGCGCACAACGCTACCGTAACAACTGACCAGATCGCCGACGAACACCGGCTGATGGAACTCGAAGGCGTTCATCGCCACCGTGACCACCCGGCCGCCGGCACGCCGGCTGGCAACGATGCCACCGGCGAGGTCTATCTGGGCCATGATCCAGCCACCGAAGATATCGCCGGTCGGGTTGGTGTCGGCCGGCATTGCCAGCACACGGATGGCCGGCTCGCTTCCTGTCAGAATGAGGTCAGCCACGCGAATGCCCTTGATATCCCGAAGATTGGTCCCATCTAGGCAGCCAACGCTCGCCCGTGCGGAACAAACGGAAATGGCGCTCCCTAGGGGACTCGAACCCCTGTTTTCGCCGTGAGAGGGCGACGTCC
>CAZZHF010000183.1:0-6234 GCA_964653545.1 uncultured Gammaproteobacteria bacterium
GCCGAATTCGCAATTAGCCCGCAAAAAGGGCGTGCATCCTATTTTGCGACGCCCAGACTGTCAAGGTGACGTGCGGCGACCGCCATCAAATAGCGGGCTCCAGAAGCCGCTGGCGGCTTCGCGCAGCGGCGTCAGCCGACCGTGAAAAAAATGGTCGGCGTCATCAATTACCGTCAGGGGCGCCGTTGGGCCAGCCACGGCGGCGAGCCAGCGCCGCGCCTGGTCGAGGCTGATCAACTGATCGCGGCTGCCGTGGACAACATGCCACGGCAGCGCGGGCGCCGCGTGTTCGTCCAGGTAGCCCATCCCCGCGGGGGGAGCCACCAGCAGCAGGCTGGCCGCATCGGCAGCGCGGTGGCCTCGCAAGGCCACCGCCGCGCCGAACGAGAAACCGGCAAGGTGGATCGCCTGCTCGGGGTAGGCGACGCGGGCGTAGTCAACAACCGCCAGCAGATCCTGGGTTTCGCCCACTGCGTCGGCAAACTGGCCGGCGCTCTGACCAACGCCCCGAAAATTGAAGCGCAGCGCTCGCGCGCCCAGGTCCAGCGCCGCCCGCGCCAGGGTATAGACCACTTTGTTGTCAAGCGTCCCACCAAACTGGGGATGCGGGTGACAGATGACGCACAACGGCCCATCTGGGGTTGGCGGCTGCTCGACCAGTACCTCCAGGGCACCCGCTGGGCCGTCGATCAAAATGCGTTGCTTTTGCGCGTTGCCGATCATGCTGTTCGAGCCAAGGTACAGGCCAGGCGGCAGTATAGACTTGCGATTCTCCCTCCCTGGCGCGAGCTGCCCATGCCCACTGTGCGTTTCACTCCTGCCGATCGCCTGCTGCTGGCGCTGGACCG
Organism: uncultured Gammaproteobacteria bacterium; assembly: GCA_964653545.1. Classification (GTDB taxonomy): domain Bacteria; phylum Pseudomonadota; class Gammaproteobacteria; order Immundisolibacterales; family Immundisolibacteraceae; genus Immundisolibacter. Next base: position 849 of record CAZZHF010000183.1, read on the forward strand.
TGTGCTGCGCCTGGCGCCACCGCCCGAGCGCAGGGCGACCACCGATCCGTGCGCCGAACTGCCGGAAACCGGCGAGCTGAGTCCCGCCGAACGACAACACGCGGCAGCGCTGATGCGCGTCAATCACGCCGGTGAGCTGGCGGCGCAGGGCCTGTACCTGGGGCAGTCCCTGGGTGCGCGCTCACCGCTCGTGCTAGCACAATTGCAGGCTGCCAGCGCCGAGGAGGCGGATCACATCGACTGGTGCCGCGCCCGCTTGCAGGCACTGGGCAGCCGGCGCAGCGTGCTCGATCCGGTCTGGTTTGGTGGCGCACTGGTGATCGGCGTGGTGGCTGGCACCGCCGGCGACGACTGGAGCATGGGCTTTGTGGCAGAAACCGAGCGCCAGGTACAGGCGCATCTGGACGACCATCTTGGGCGTTTACCGAGCGCCGACCGACGCAGCCGCGCCGTGCTTGAGCAGATGCGCCGTGACGAGATTCGCCACGGTGAAGACGCCCGACGAGCCGGAGGCCGCGAACTGCCGGCGCCGCTACGCAGCCTGATGCACCTGGCATCCAGCCTGATGACCCGTACCGCCTACCGGCTATAGCGCGGCCGGCGCCCGGATCACTTCATGTTGGTCGCGTAGAAGATTTCCTGGATCTCCCGCTCCAGGCGCGTTGCAGTAGCGGCCTGCTCCTGCGCTGACAGGTCGGCGTCATTGACACCGAACAGGTAGTTCGCGAGGTCGAAATTACGTACCCGTAACTTGGTGTGAAAAATATTTTCCGGGTAGACGTTGACGTCTACCGCCTGGAAACGGGCCAGCGTCGAGGCGTCGATGTAGTTTTGAATCGAGTGAATCGTGTGGTCGATGTAATGCTTGTGCCCGCGCACGTCGCGGGTGAAGCCGCGCACCCGGTAATCCAGGATCACGATGTCCGACTCGAAGCTGTGGATCAGGAAATTGAGCGCCCGCAGCGGCGAGATATGGCCACACGTGGACACGTCGATGTCGGCCCGAAACGTGCTGATGCCGTTGTCCGGGTGTTGCTCGGGATAGGTATGTACAGTCACATGGCTCTTGTCCAGGTGTCCCACCACCGCATCCGGCTTGGGTCCGGGCATCTCGGCGGTGGAATTACCCGCCTTGCCCCCACCGCCTTCCGAGATCAGCATGGTGACGCTGGCCCCTTGCGGGTCGTAATCCTGGCGTGCGATGTTCAGGATCTCGGCGCCGATGATTTCGGCCACCTCGCTCAGGATGCGGGTCAGGCGCTCGGCGTTGTAGGTCTCGTCGATGTAATCGATGTACTGCTGCTGCGCCTCACGTGTCAGTGCGTAGGAAATATCGTAAATATTGAAGCTCAGCGTCTTGGTCAGGTTGTTGAAACCGTGCAGCGTGAGCTTGTCGTCCAGATCGGCCATGGCAATTACCGCAGCGGGCGCAGCGCGCCGGCCAAGGGAGGGTGGAAGATGATTTGTACCCGGTTGCCGGCCGGGTCCAGGCAGTAAAAGCTGCGCGCACCATCTCGATGGGTACGCGGCACGGCGACAATGGGGACGCCATTGTCGCGCATAAAGACGTGCCACGGGTCAACGTCCTCGATCCGTCGCAGTAAAAAGCCGATATGGTCCAGCACCGTGCCGCCTGGCGCAGGACCAGGCGCCCGGTGCAGCGCCAGATTATCCTGGCCAGAACTCAGATAGACGTTGTCTTCGTCCGGCCGCCACTCCACATGCAGGCCGAGCAAGTCCACATAAAAGCGCTCGCACGCTTCCAGATCCTGAACGAACAGCGCCACATGGCGCAGGCCAGCGTGAGCCGGTGGGCGTTGCCGCATGGCGTCTATCCTTCGCTGAAAAACAGCTCGTGCAGGCGCGCGCCCGGATCGGTGGCACGCATGAACGCCTCACCGACTAGGAACGCGTGCACACCGGCTTCGCGAATCAAGGCCACGTCGTCATGCTGCCGGATACCGCTCTCGGCTACCAGCAGGCAATCAGGCGGGGCAAGGCGTGCCAGGCGCACCGTCGTGTCCAGGTGCGTCTGGAAAGTGTGCAAATCCCGATTATTGACGCCCAGCAGTCTTGGCGTCAGCGCGGCCGCGCGCTCCAGTTCGTACTCGTCGTGCACCTCGATCAGCGCTTCGAGCCCCAGCTCGGCTGCCAAGGCCGCCAGATCGCGCATGAGTAGGTCGTCAAGCGCAGCCACGATCAGCAAAATACAGTCGGCACCCGCCGCCCGCGCCTCGTACAACTGGTACGGATCGAGCACAAAATCCTTGCGCAGCAGCGGTAATCCGACCGCCTCCCGCACCGCCCGAAGATCATCCAGGCTGCCCTTGAAAAATGGCGCGTCGGTGAGCACCGACAGGCAGGCCGCCCCGCCCGTCAGGTAACTGCGGGCAATCGCCGGCGGGTCGAAATCGGCCCTCAGCACGCCCTTGCTCGGCGAGGCCTGTTTTATTTCGGCAATCACCGCCGCTTGGCCAGCGCCAATCCGGGCTGCCAGCGCAGCCGCAAAGCCGCGTACCGGTAGCATCGCTTCGGCGTCGCGCCGTAATGCCGCCAATGGCTTCAGGCGGCGGGCATTCGCCACCTCATCGGCCTTGGCCGCGAGGATTTTTTTAAGAACATCCGGCGTGGTCATGCCGACCCCAGGCGCTGCGTCAGTTCCGCCAGCGCGGTAACCCGCGTCAATGGGGCGCCGCTGGCCAAGACCTCCCCGGCACGCGCAACGCCGGCTGCCAGCGTTGGCGCCAAACCGGCCACGTAGAGCGCCGCCCCGGCATTGAGCGCGACGATGTCCCGCGCCGGACCGGGCTGTGCCCCGAGCACTGCGCGCAGTAGGGCAACGCTGGCCGCCACATCCGGTACCACCAGCTGCGAGCTCGGCACACGGCTCAGGCCGAACTGTTCAGGCGTGATGCTGTAGCAATGCACCGCACCATCTTTGAGTTCGGCCACCTGCGTGGCCGCGCCCAGGCTGATCTCGTCCAGTCCATCGTCCGCGTGGACCACCAGCACGTGCCGACTTCCCAGGCGTAAAAACACATGGGCGATGGGCTCCACCAGCGCGGCCGAGTACACCCCCACCACCTGGTTCGGCGGCAGCGCCGGGTTTGTGAGCGGCCCCAACAGGTTGAACAATGTGCGTACACCAAGCTCGCGCCGCGGACCGAGTGCGTGGCGGGTGGCACGATGGTGCGCCGGCGCAAACATGAAACCGAAGCCAAGCTCGTCGATGCAACGGGCGATCGCCGCCGACGGCAACTCGATGCGCACGCCAAGCGCTTCCAGCACGTCAGCGCTGCCGCTGGCGCTCGACACTGAACGATTGCCATGCTTTGCGACACGCCCACCCGCGGCCGCCACCACAAAGGCCGCGGCGGTAGAGACATTGAACAGGCCGGCGCCGTCACCGCCCGTGCCACAGGTATCGACCAAGCCATCGGCTGCCACCTCGACACGCAGCGACAGCTCGCGCATGACCTGCGCCGCCGCGGCGATCTCCACCACCGTTTCGCCTTTCATCCGCAGGGCCAGCAAAAAACCGCCGATCTGTGCCGGCGTGGCCTCGCCGCTCATGATGGCGCGCATGGCCGCGTTCATTTCGACGCCATCCAGATCGCCGCCTTCCACAACCTTCGCGATGGCCGCCTGTATGGTCACGACACACCCGCCGGCAGTTGCAGGAAATTGGCCAGCAGCGTGTGCCCATGCTGGGTCAGAATGGATTCAGGATGAAACTGCACCCCGACCACCGCCAGGTCCCTGTGACGCAGACCCATGATTTCGTAAGGCCGGCCGTCCGCGCGACAAGTCCAGGCGGTGACTTCCAGGCAGTCCGGCAAGCTGGCCCAATCGACCACCAGCGAGTGATAGCGCGTGGCGGTAAACGGATCAGGCAAGCCAGCGAACAGCCCTTGGCCGGTGTGATAGACCGGCGAGGTCTTGCCGTGCATCACCTGATCGGCGCGAACCACCTGCCCGCCGAAGGCCTGACCGATGGCCTGGTGGCCCAGGCACACACCCAAGATCGGCACCCGGCCAGCGAGGCGCCGGATCAGGTCGACGGAAATACCCGCCTCGCGCGGCGTGCACGGGCCCGGGGAGATAACCAGCTGTTGCGGCGCCAGCCGCTCAACCTCGTCCACGCTGATGCAGTCGTTACGCTGCACCTGCACCTGCGCGCCCAACTCACCCAGGTACTGCACCAGGTTGTAGGTGAACGAATCGTAGTTATCGAGCATGAATACCATGCGCGCGGGGCCCCGTCGGATGGCCGCCATCAGCGGCGAAAGAAATTCAAGGAATGCGAGTCGCGGCTATTTTCCGCCCAGCGGCGGGATGGGGGAACCCGCCCACCCTGGTACCCCTTCGCTATGTTCGACCCGCCCCGCATCACCGCGTGCTTTGTCGCTCACCCTCGCAATAGCTGCGGCTATTGCTGTGGTTCGCTTCGCGCACTCAGTGCGCGGATGCGTGTCTCGGCATGTACGCAAACTTATAGCTTGGGGTCCTAGCATCGGTCCGGTTACCGAAATATTCTTCTGGCGGACACTCAAGTCGACCGACCCGGCTGCCGATATACGGGACGTGGGTGTACTTACCCCCCAAAAGCCCGCGGACCGGCGTCCTCCTCCGCTGCTCCCGGGCCACCGCATCGGCGTGGCCCCGTACCGATTCGGTTGTACCACCCGCTCAACAACGGGGCACTCTTGACTACGCAGCACGCTAACTAAACCAGCACATCCAGGCCTGCCTGCGCCATCTCGGCGGCACGCAGCAGCGCACGGGCCTTGTTCTCAGTCTCCTGCCACTCGCTCTCGGGCAATGAATCGGCGACCACGCCGGCCGCCGCCTGCACATAGAGCTGCCCACCCTTCACGACGCCGGTGCGGATGGCAATCGCCAAATCCATATCGCCGGAATAACTCAGATAGCCACAGGCGCCGCCGTAGATGCCGCGCTTGACCGGCTCGAGCTCGTCGATGATCTGCATCGCCCGCACCTTGGGCGCGCCGCTGAGCGTACCGGCCGGGAAGGTCGCACGCAGCACGTCGAAATTGCTTACGTCGGGTCGCAGCAGGCCTTCGACGTTCGACACGATATGCATGACGTGGGAGTAACGCTCGATCACCATCTCGTCGGTCACCTCGACACTGCCGATCCGCGCGATGCGACCGATATCGTTTCGCGCCAGGTCGATCAGCATCACATGTTCGGCCCGTTCCTTCGGGTCGGCCAGCAACTCCTGCGCCAGGCGCAGGTCGTCCTCGGGCGTGTGACCGCGCGGACGGGTGCCGGCCAACGGACGGATGGTGACCTTGGTGCCGGCCGGTGTCGCCTCTTGCCGAACCAGTATCTCCGGCGAGGCGCCGACCACCTGAAACTCACC
>CAZZHF010000184.1:0-2794 GCA_964653545.1 uncultured Gammaproteobacteria bacterium
AGAATGGTGTCAACGTCAAATGCTGATTTGGCGAACTTCTTCAGTTCATCTACATCTCGGTCCTTAAATTCAAGAATATTGAACTCGAAAAACGGCTTTTCATCCATCTTGTTCGGCTGTTCCAGATCAGTGAAAAATCTGTACAGGAGACCGTTTGTGAGAATGCCAAACCGGGTCGCAGTTACATGGAAATAGCGAAACAATTGCCCTGCGTGCCGTATATTTAGATCCGCACCTGCGTGTTTACATTCAAAAATGATAATCGGTTTTCCTTCTTTAAGGATCGCATAGTCAACCTTTTCGCCCTTCTTTGTGCCAACGTCTGACACTAGCTCAGGAGTTACCTCCAACGGGTCAAAGGGATTGTAACCAAGCACCTGAATGAAGGGCATAACCATTGCATTCTTGGTTGCCTCTTCAGTTTGGATCAGGTCTCTCGTGGTTTCGATCCGAGCCGAAAGAACGCGAAGTTGGTCAATGAAATCCATGGTTAATATCCCCGATATTTCTTGTGCCCTGCACTCCCATTTATTACAGCATCGTACTCCCGCCATTCACGCTGATCACCTGCCCGGTCACGAATGACGCTGCCGTCGACGCCAGAAAGCTGACCACCGATGCCACTTCGTTCATTTCGCCGGGCCGGCCCTTGGGGATGACGCTGACGAACTTGTCGAACATCTGCGGGTAGGCCTTGATCAACTCATCGACCTGCTCTGTGCGCACGGCACACGGCGCGACGGTATTGAAGGTGATGTCCTGCGCCGCGAACTCGCGCGCCAGGCCGGTGGTCAGGCCATGCACACCGCCCTTGGCGGCGTTGTAGGCAGCGTGGTCCCACAGGCCGTTGCGCACCGAGTCGGCGCCGATGCTGACCACGCGGCCGTAGCCCTGCCTGAGCATCACCGGCAGCGCCACGCGGCAGGCCCACAGGACGGTCCACAGGTTGCGGTTGATTGTCGTCTGCAGGGTTTCCGGGGTGTGTTCCAGAATCGGCTTGATCACGCCGCCGCCGGCGTTGTTGACCTGGATGTCAATGCGGCCGAAGGCTGTCAGCGCGGCATCGACCATGGCCTGGTTGGCTTGTTCGGTAGACAGATCAGCCATGTGGCAGGCGGTACGCACACCGTATTCGGCGCCTATGGCAGCGGCCGTGGCCTTCAAGGTTTCGCCATCCATGTCGGCCAGTAGCAGGTCGGCGCCCTCACGCGCCAGCTCGCGGGCAATGGCGCGACCGATGCCCTTGGCCGCGCCGCTGACGATGGCCGCGCGGCCGGTGTGCAAACCCACGCCTCAACCCTCCGCGGCTGGCTCGAACCGGCCGGTCGAGGCAAAGCGCGGGTCGGGTACGTTGCCCCAGTAATCGAGCGATTCGGGTCGTGCTTCCAGTACGCGCGCCTTGCGTGGGCGTTCTTCGGGAAACTCTTCCATGCCAAAGCTGTACTCGAGCGTCATACCGTCCGGGTCCAGGAAGTACAGGAAGATGCTGCCCGACGGCGGGTGGCGGCCGGGGCCGTAGACGATCGGCACATCGTTGCGCTTTACCCGCGTCAGCGCGCAACCGATGTCGTCCATGTCGGTAACCATGAAGTTGACATGGTTCAGGCCCGGCTCCTTGCGCGTGGCGGCGGCGTTGCCGATGCCCAGCGAGTGGTGATACGGATTTGGAAAGCAACGTGTGAAGGCGATGAAGCCGTCGACGTAATCCGAGATGCGGAAATTGAGCGTTTCCTTGAAGAACCTGACCGCTTCCGGCCAGCGATCCAGATTGAGCACCACATGTCCCAGGCGGGCGATCTTGGTGACGGTCGGCGTGTAGGTGGTGCCGCGTTCGAGCTGGCCTTCGTAGAACTCGAAGGTCAGTCCGCTGAATGGTTCTTTTATACGGATGGTGCGCTGTTGGCGCAGGGCGCGGCATTCGTCGACCGGCAGTTCGACCGGATTCAGGCCAACCTTTTGCAAGTGCGCGAACAGGTGCTCGAGTTCCTCGGGCTGCTCCATTTCCCAGCCGACGCGTTTGAGCCCCGGCTCGCCGCCCTCGTACAGCACCACGTTGTGGTGATCGGCGCTGCAGGAGAAAAACGCCGGACCGCTGTCGATCTGTTCATTCAACTGCAAGCCGACCAGGTCGCGATAGAACGGCACCGATCTGCCCATATCGCTCACATTCAGGGCGACGTAGCCGAGCTTCTTGTAACGGAACATGGGTTTCTCCTCGCGTACGTCTGTTCTTTTAAAGAATGGCGCTGATCATGCCGTGCGGGCGCAGACCGTCGATGTCCAGCATCACCCGTTTGCTGCGGATGCGCAGGCCATCGGTGGTGCGCGCCAGCCGGTACACCACGTGACAGACGAAGGTATCCAGGTTCTGCCGCTTGGCGCGGTAGACAACCTGGTTGGTCGCCACCGACAGGCTGGACTCGTCCTGTTCCAGGATGCGTACATTGTGAATGGCGTGGCGCACCTTGGAATGCGGGAATTCGACGTGCGCGGTGCGCCGCGTCAGCCGCTTGGCGCGCTGCACCAGGCGGTGGTGGTCGTCGTTGATGATGAACAGGGCCTCGTTCTTGTCGGCATTGGGCAATTCCATGGGCGGCACCAGGTATTCGCCATCCTCGGTGAACAGCTCGGCCCACTCCAGGGTCTTCCATTCGTCCAGCAGGGCCGCTTCGTGGTAGAGGAAGTCCTCGACCTCGGCCCGGGTCAGCAGTGCCATCGTCATGTTCCTTTTAAAGTTTGGCCAGAGCGCGCCTCAGCGCGTGGCGCCCATGAGTTCGTCCCAGCGAATCCAGAA
>CAZZHF010000184.1:2804-6194 GCA_964653545.1 uncultured Gammaproteobacteria bacterium
CATCTGCACCTCGTCATCGCCCTGGTTATCGTCCGGGCGGTTCATGCCCTTGGAAATGTCATTCCAGCCGACTTCCGGCATGTTCTGGTAGGCCTGCTGGCACAGTTCGAGCATCTCGACGTCGTCCGGCGTGGCGAAGCCGGCCGGGCCCAGGAACTCGTTGAAGTTGTATTGCCGCCAGGCGCGAATTTCCGGATTCTCGCCACGCGGCGCCAGCGACCATGCGGTCACTTCCAGGTAGCCCGGGTTGATCGGCTGAAAGGTACGAATGGTCAAACCCATGATGTCGTTGATGACCAGATTGGGAAAAATCAGGATGTTGCGGTTCCACTGGCTGATGCGTTCCGCCCGCTGCTCGCCTAGCCGGGAAGCTAGCTCCCCCTTTACGCGGCCGATTTCCTGCTTGCCCGACTCGCCCCACTGAGGCACCCACTGTGCTACTGGCCGGCCCCATGGAGCCTGGTATTCGATCACCGCGTGGCCATTGCCCAGACTCTTGCCGCCGCCACCAACCTCGTGGGGATTGAAATCCTCACGGAACACGCCGACCGTGGCGCGCAGGTAATCAAAATACGAGGCGTGAGCAGTGATGGCGTGGTAGCCATCGGCGCTGTTCTCGTACAGCAATTTCCAGTTGGCACGCATGGAGTAGGCCTGCTCGCCGGGGGTCACCTCCATGCCGTGCTCGCCCTGATCGGCCACCACGTCCAGGTACTCGGCGGCACCGGCGAGGTAAGTTTTCAGGTCCACGGCCTCCGGATCGAAGTTCACGAACACGAAATCGCGGTAACTGTCGACCTTGGCCGGTGACTTCAGATCCTTGGCGCCGTTGGCGAAGAAATCGTCAGGAAACCCGCTGGCACCTGGCTGCTCGACCATGCCGCCACGGGTGTCGTAGGTCCAGCCGTGGTAGGGGCAGGTCAGGCGCTTGGCGTTGCCTTGCCTCTCTCGACACACGATGGCACCGCGATGGGTGCAGGTATTGAAGTAGACCCGCGGCTGGTCGTCCTCGCCACGCCACAGGAAAAGCTGCCGGCCGCCGACCTTGCGGACCACGAAGTCGCCGGGCTTGGGTATTTCCGATGCATGGCCGACGTAGAGCCAGCAGCGGCTGAAGATTTCTGCGCGCTCCTTGTCCAGCACGGCCTGATCTGTAAAGGCCCAGCGCGGCACCAGAAATTCGCACCGCTCCGGGTCGATACGGATGAAATGCGTGTCACTCAGGCCGGCATCGCGGGGTTTGTTCATGAGATGTCTCCGGTTTACGCCAACGCCTCTCGCCGGCCTATCGATCGTTTACTTTAATCGTCTCTGGGCACTGACGGATACTCCGCTCCACTCACCCACCCGACGTCGAACAGCAAAAACCGGCGTTGTTACAATTGGCATTCCCGCCCAGGAACCCACCATGTTCGATCCCGCCCAGTTCAGCCCCGCCATCCAGCAACGTCGGCGCGGCATGCCGCTGACCCATGATCAACGCCACCCGGCCCGCGCGGCGCCGCGTATCTTCGCCGACAGCGCCAATATCCGCGACATCGAGCCGCTGTACCGGGCCGGCATCATCAACGGCGTTACCACCAATCCGACTCTGGTCAAGAAGGCCGGCGCCAACTCCTGGCAGCAGGCCAAGGAAATGCTAACCGAGATCCTGATTTTGCTGGCTCCTAACCCGGTCAGCCTGGAGCTGACCGCGCTGACGCCCGAGGCCATGCTGACGCAGGCACAAGAGCTGGCGGCGCTGGGCAGCAATGCCGTCATCAAGGTACCGGTCGGCGGTTACCAGACGGTCGACACGAATGCCGATCCGCTCACCGGGCTCAAGGTGATCCGCGAACTGTGGCAGCAACGCATCCACACCAACGCGACGCTGATTTTCAACACCACGCAGGCGTTCTGGGCCGCCAACGCGGGCGCCAGTTGCGTGAGTCCGTTCCTGGGTCGGGTAGCGGATTACCTGGCCAAGCACGACGACGACCTGGGCCCGCCGGGGAACTCGCTGTACCAGACCGGCCGGGAGGCGCGTTTTCACAACACCGAATACGTCGCCTGCGGCGGATCGCGGCAGGACTCCGGCTCGCGGCTGGTACAGGAAATTGTCACCGTGTTCGCCCACTACGACGTCCGCACCGAAGTGCTGGCGGCCAGTATCCGCAACCCTGCGCAGCTGACCGAAATGCTGCTCGCCGGCGCCGACATCCTGACCGTGCCTGCCGCGATACTGGCCGGTGTGGCCGACCACCCGCTGACCGATCTGGGCATGCAGGCGTTTTGCGCCGATGCCGAGGTGTTCAGTCGCTGAGGAGCCGCTCGCGCAGCGCACGGACGCACTGTCGCATCGGTCGAAGCTTCGCCGACGTATTCCCGCGCGCGGCGAGGGGCCATCCCGACCACCGCGGGAAGCCCCGCGAATCGCAGCGCCTCTGGTCGACCCGGCGGGTGAAAAATTGCCGCTGCGCTGCGCCAGTGGGGATCCTTGTGGTTCAATAGGGGGATTTTCTGTCTAGGCCGACGCTCTCCCCCCAACCTTGCCGTGCCCACGGGCTCCGTCATTGAAAAAAACCGATATAGCCGATCCGCAACATTTTCATAAAGTAGTCGACTGTCAGTGGGCCTGTCCGGCCCATACCAACGTGCCCGAATACATACGGCTGATCTCCGCCGGGCGCTACACCGACTCGTATATGCTCAACTGGTACTCGAACGTGTTCCCGGGCGTTCTGGGGCGCACCTGCGATCGGCCATGCGAGCCGGCCTGTCGCCGCGGCCGTGTGGAAGACAAGCCGGTCGCGATCTGCCGCCTGAAGCGCGTCGCCGCAGACTTGAAGGACGACATCAGCGACCGCCTGCCGGCTATCCCCAGCCAGAAGAACGGCAAACGCATTGCGCTGGTCGGCGCCGGCCCCGCTTCGCTGGCGGTGGCGCGCGACCTGCTACCGCTCGGCTACCAAGTGGTGCTGTACGAGAAGGACCGGCGCGGCGGCGGCGCAATGCGCACACAGATTCCGGCCTTCCGGTTGCCCGAGTCAGTACTGGACGAGGAAGTCGACCGCATTCTCGACATGGGCGTGGAATGCCACTTTGGGCAGCCTGTACAGAGCATGGGCTGGTTGCTAGAGCAGGGTTTCGATGCCGTATTCGTCGGTTCCGGGGCCCCAAACGGGCGGGACCTTGAAATTCCTGGCCGCCAGGAAGCCCGCGCCAATATTCACATCGGCATCGACTGGCTGGCCTCGGTGGCCTTCGAACACGTCGATAAAATCGGCAAGCGGGTGGTGGTGATCGGCGGCGGCAACACGGCCATGGACTGCTGCCGCACGGCGCTGCGCCTGGGTGGCGAGCAGGTCACGGTGACGGTGCGCAGTGGCTTTGACGAGATGAAAGCCTCGC
>CAZZHF010000185.1:0-6135 GCA_964653545.1 uncultured Gammaproteobacteria bacterium
TGAGCCGCAGCACCATCCAGGAGACGTCCGCCTCCAGCCCATTGGCCAGCAGGTACCGCCAGCCGACTCGGCGCCGGAACTCGAGGATCCCCGCCAGCGGGCCCTTGTTCTTCATCAGCCGCCCGCTCAGGCCGACGCCGACCAGGGCGATTCCCGGGTCGCCGGCCAGGCGATTGATGATCACCCCCCCGAAGAGCGTGGGGAGCGTCAAGAGCACGACGCGCGGCGGAGGCGAAGCGGGCGCAGCGTTCATGTGGCGGTCTCGTCCAGCGCCACGCTGGCGGCGCAGCGAGGGGGAAACAGGCTCCCGCCGAATCGTTCCAGCACGCGGCGCGTGGCCCAGTCGATTCCCTTGATATAGAACGACAAGGGCCGCTGCAAGGTCAGGTCGTCGATCGCCGGTCATGCCCAGTCCGTAGGTGCCGATGCTGCTGGCGAACAGCACCTGCGGCACCTCCAGAATGCGCGCGGCTTCCAGCACGTTGAAGGTGCCGTTCACGTTGGCGTGCATGGCGGCGGAAGGGTCCAGGTCCGAGGCCGTGGACAGGATCGCCCCCAGGTGAAAAATGGCCTCCGGCCGGGATCGCTTCACCGCGTCCAGGACGTGGCTGAAGTTGCCAATGTCGCCGCGGATCAGGGTCAGCCGGTCGGCGATGTCGGCCAGGCGCTGCTGGGCGCCGCTGACATGGAACACGGTGATCTCGTGTCCGCCTTCCGCGACCAGTTGGCGCACGACTTCGGCGCCGATGAAGCCGGTGCCACCGGTAATCAGAACTCGCATTGGGTTTCTCCTGTCGGCCTGGCGGTGGCCACTGACGAACAGGCCGCCGATCGGTCGGGTGTATTTTTCTAATCGGGCATTTGCAGGGTCCGGGGCCAGGCGCTGATCATGGCATTCGAGGGCCGGTTCTCGTCCAGCACCTTGGCCGCGGCTTCGCGGCCGGCGACCGGCAGTCCGGTCGGATTGAGAGCGCCCACCTGTACGAGGGCTGAGGCCTGGTCCCAGTAGATGTGTTCGTGGCAAATAAGGTCGCCACGGAAATTGACGATGGCGATCATCGGCAGTTCCACCGGCTTGCCGGTCGGTGCGACCCCGGGCAACAGCCAGTCGACCTCCTGGGTGTGCGTGAAGCAGAACAGGAACTCGTCGACGATCTTGTCGACCCCCACCGTGCGCGAGATGGGCACCATGTGTGTGTCCGGGCAGTTGCGCGGGATGAAGTGGTACTTGTAGAAGCGCGCCAGGTCGTCGCGGCCGGTGCCGCCGGTCAGGGTGGGGATGTGGTTCACGTAGGGGCGTTCGACCATGGTTTCGAGTGCCGCGGCGTGGTCCTTGGTCGCAAATTCACAGGCCAGGTGCTGGTCCCAGATGGCCTCCAGGTCGTAGTGCGGGCCAAGGGCGCCACGCAGCGCCGCCAGCGTGCGCGAGTACGCTATGGAGGTGGCGGAGCGGTGGTAGCTGTCCCGCTCGTCGGCCGCAAAACCGTGATTGGCATCCGGATACAGATGCAGGCGCAGGTTCGGGCGCGCCAGGAACGCCGCGTCAATCCTGGTCACAACGTCGACCGGCGTGTAACTGTCCTGCCCGGCGACGTGCAGCAGCAGCGGGCAGGTAATGGCCGCGGCCTCATCCAGGTGCCGCTCGATGCCGACGCCGTAATACCCGACCGCCACGTCCAGATCGAGCCGGGCGGCGGCAAGGTAAGCGAGCGATCCACCCAGGCAGAAGCCGACCAAGCCGACTCCTCCCACGCATTCCGGCAGCGTGCGCAGCGCCTGCATGGCCGTGGCGATGTCGCGAACGGCCTGATCGGCGTCGAACCGCTGATACAGCGCAAAGGCCTTTTCGCGATCGGCCCCGGCGTAGCCGAGTTCCAGGCCGGGCTCCAGCCGCCAGAACAGGTCCGGCACCAGCACCACGTAGCCTTCTTCGGCGTACCGATTAGCCATGCGACGCATCCACGGATTCACGCCAAAGATTTCCTGGCCCAGGATCAGTCCTGGTCCACGGCCAGAACGGGGCAGGCTGAGGTAGCCGTTGAATGGTCTTGCCCCGTCGGTGGCTATGGTCAGCGTGCGGTTAGGCATTGCAGGTTCCTCGGGTCGTGATGTCGGGCCGAACCGCGATCCGTGATCCGGGGCTCGGCGTGGCGAATCAGCCAGCACTTGTCATTTGACGCAGCGCGCGGCGGTTGGTCTTGCCGCTGTTGCCGCGTGGCAGTTCGTCCAGAAAGCGGTACTCGCGCGGGCGCTGGTAACCCGGCAGGTCGGAATCCTGTATTAGCGTGGCCAGGGCGGTCTCGCTCAGTGCCGCGTTCTTGCGGACCACGAAGGCGACGATGCGCTGCCCCCATTCGGGGTCTGGCAGGCCGACCACGGCAGCCTCGGCTACGTCCGGGTGGCCGAGCAGCACGTTCTCGATCGGCCCGGGCATGACGTTGATGCCGCCGGAGATCATCATGTCGTCCACCCGCCCGCGCACGTACAGGTAGCCGTCGGCATCGAAGCTGCCCAGGTCGCCCGAGCGCCACCAGGGGCCGACAAATTTTTCGCGTGACAGGGGCGGGTCGCACCAGAACTCCTGCGCCACGGACGGGCCGCTGATGAGTATTTCGCCTTCCTCGCCGGGCGCCATTTCATCGTCCGGGCCGCCGTCGACCGCCACCACGCGGACCTCGGAGTTCAGCAGGGGCTTGCCGACGCTCTCGATCTTGTCCGGCCTGGCCAGATCCTCGGGAAACATGGCGGTGCCGCCCGAGACAGCGGTTTCGGTTGTGGAATAGCAGTTGATGACGTGCGGGGTGATGCGCTGGCGGATTGCTTCGAGCGTCGGCAGGTCCATGACCTCACCGGCGAAGCCGACCTGGCGCAGCGAGGACAGGTCGCGGCCCGCGGTTTCCTCGCGTAGCAGCAGGCGCCACATGGTGGGCACCAGCAGCAGGTGGCTGACGCGCTCCTCGGCAATCGCCTGGATCACCCGCTTCGGATCCCACTGACTCTGGAATATCTGGCGGGCGCCAATGTTGAAATAGGGCAGGGCGAGGTTGTACCAGCCCATGAACGAGGTAGTGAACATGTTCAGGGTGCTGCTGTGCGGGGTCAGGCCGAACGGGTACACGGCCGCGCGGCAGCTATCCACTAGCTTGGCGTGGGTATGCAGCACGCCTTTCGGAATGCCGGTGGTGCCCGAGGTCAGCACAATGGCCGCCAGGTCGTGCCCGGCCAGGGCCATCGGCTCGAAATCCAGTGGGTAGCGGTCCAGGTCGTCCGGGATGACCGGCTCGTCGCCAGCGCGGATCTGGTCGGCGGGTGTGGCTTCGCTACGGGCCCGCACGTAGCCGGTTATGCCCGGCACCAGGGGGCGCAGCTCGGCCATTCGCTCGGCCAGGCAGCCGTCGTAGATCATGGCGCGTGGTGACAGGCGCTCGATGGTTTTTACCAGCACCGGCAGTTTCTCGCGTATGTGCAGTGCCACTGGCACGGCGCCCAGTTCCCAGCAGCCGTACAGCGCAATCGGGTGGATGGTGGACGGCAGCAGCATCAGCGCCACCCGGTCGCCCTTGCGAACGCCGAGCCGGTACAGCAGCGCGGCCGTCTGCTGTACCCGTTCGAGCATCTGTCGGTAGGTGTAACGGTGTTGCGAGTCGACCAGTGCTTCGTTGTTGGCATGGTGACGGGCGGTGCGATGCAGGGCTTGACGCAGGTTCGGGCCGCGGGATTCGGGCATGGACAGGCTCCTCGTAGGGGGCAGGCCGGGTGCACGGCCGGCTCTTGAATTTGGATGTCGCGGTCTCCATGACCTTGAGCGCGAGCCGCGGGAAAGCTCGCCCGGCAAGGATAGCGGGTAGCGTGGCTGTTGTGCCGGCGACGGCCCGTTGTCAGTCGTGCGGTACCATCGGCGGGTCGGCGGCAATGGCCTGGTAACGGAGGAAACAGCGTATGCGTGGCGTAGGGTTTTCGGCTTTGACCTTGATTCTTCTGGCAGCCGCTCCGGCGCTGCGGGCGCATGACTGTGTGGTGACCGGCAGTTACGCCAGCTGTGACGACGGCACCACCTACACCTCGCACGACGGCGTGGTGGTTGGCTCGGATGGCACCACGGTGATTCGTACGCCGGACGGCGTGTACGTGGGTCACAGCCACTCGCGAAGGGGTCACGCAGTGCCGGCGCCAACGGTTGATCCGCGCTGGCGCGGCGATGCCCACCCCGGCTGCAAGAAAGTCGATGGCCGAGAAGTCTGTGGCTGAGCGTTGGGGCTGTGGCGCCGCGCGTTGGATGCCCGGGTAGCAGCAGAAACAAAAAAAGGTGGCGTCCTCTCTCCCCCACAGATAGAGGACGCCACCTATCCCATGCCGGCCGCAGGCCGCTCGGGATAAAAACCACGCCCGCCTTGGCGGGGTGGGGTCGGGCGCCATGAACTGGCAGGACCCCGACAAAACCATCATTTCATTGGCGTTGACCGCCGGTCTTGATGGCGGTCAAGGGGTCGTTTCGGCGACGTTCAGGTCACCGCCTGGCCGAAACTGGGAATCATTTCCCGGCCATGGAAGAAGATTGCCCGCGCCGCTTCGTCCTCGGTCCAGGTCACGACATCGTTGTCGTAGTAGGGGAAAGTGCCGCCGGCGTAGGTTTCGTTACGGTTGCCGGACGGGTCGAAGAAATACGTGGTCAGGCCCCGCGTCAGGCCGTGCCGGGACGGGGTCAGCTCGGTGCGCACCCGGTGCCGGGATTGCAGGTCGGCCGCGCGTAATACGTCGTCCCAGGTCTCCACGTAGAAGCCGAGGTGGTGCAGCTTGCCGTTCGGGCCCTTGATGAAGGCGATGTCGTGCGCCTTGTTGGTGACGTGCATGAAACTCGCCAGCAGGCCACCTTCCTTGTCGATCAGGCGCTCGCTCTGGTGGAAGTCGAGTCCTTCCACGAAAAAGCGCGTCACGCCTTCCAGGTCCTCGCCGGTCAGCAGCAGGTGGTCGAAGCGGTTGACGCCGACGCCGTGGCGGTCGTCCGGCCAGGGTTCGGGGTTGGTGTTGCCGACCTGGACGCCGACCCGGTCCATCTGCTGGTAGAACTCGACCCGGTGGCCGGTTGGCAGCGTGGTGGCGACGGCCTCGCCCTCGCCGATACGGCTGCCGGCCGACACCCGCTGTACCTGGAAACCGAAGCGCTCGCAGGTGTTTTCGATGTGCGCAAGATCGTCTGGAAAGCGCACCTTGAAGGCGACGTGATCCAGGCCGGCCCGGTCGGTCTCCTTCAGGATCACGCTGTGGTGGTCGTACTCGTCCCAGGCCTGGAAATACGCCACGCCGGGCGCGCTGGCGGTCTCGTAAAGGCCCAGGAACCCGCCGTAATGGCGACGCGCCTGCTCAAGATCAAGCACGTTGATGGCGACTTTGCCGGTACGCAGGATGCCCATCAGCTCGCCCTCCGCGGGTCGTGGCGTGGCCAGGTTCGCAACTACAGAAAGAAATACAGGTTCTTGTCCAGCACCACCCGCTGGTCGACCAGGATGGTGCGCCGGGTCAGTTTCCACTCGCCGTCGACCTTGCGCAGCCGGCACTGCTTGGTGCCCCAGACCACGGTTTCGTCGCGTTGGCGCCGGTTGCGGTAAACGATGAAGTTGGACCAGGCGTCCACCTCGCCGTCCACCTCCGCCCAGGCCGCATCGACATTGCTGATGAAGCGGCGGATGTAGTTGCGCGGGTCTTCCATCCACACCAGGCCGGTTTCCAGGCGCCGGATGCGCATGTCCAGCATCATGTAGTTGTCGTTGAACACGAACGCGCCGGGGTTGCTGCCGATGGGTTTCTGGTCGGCTCGCAGGCGGATTTCGCGCACCGGCAGCACGTAGTGCACATCCTCGGCGAGCTGCGTCTGCCACCATTCGCGAAAGCGTTCCTCATCCAGCATGCGCGCTTCGCGGATCAGGAAACGCTCGACCTCGAACAGGGTGTCGCGGTCCACGTAGCGGATCTTGGCCGGCGCCGCGGCATGGGTTGGGGCATTCATGTCAGGCCACCTCGCGCTTGTCGGCTGCGTTACCTGGCTCGCGGGCCAGTTCGTCCCAGCTCTTGCCGCTCATCAACTGCGCCCAGCGGCGGTAGAAGCCGCGGTTCGAGGTCTCGCACACGATGCCCTTG
>CAZZHF010000186.1:0-6058 GCA_964653545.1 uncultured Gammaproteobacteria bacterium
GCCGATACACAGCTCGGAAGCGGAGCACATCTCCGGGTTCCTGGGATAAGGCCAGTGGCCCGGCACGGGATTTGGCGCCGGTAACACAACTCAACATTTAAGGTGGAGAATCACCATGCCTCAAATTATCAACAGTAATATCAATGCGCTTACCGCGCAGCGTAATTTGAACCGCAGCGAGGGCGATCTTGCGACATCCCTGCAGCGCTTGTCTTCGGGCCTGCGCATCAACAGCGCCAAGGACGACGCTGCCGGCCTGTCGATCAGCGATCGCATGACCGCGCAGATCCGGGGCCTGAACCAGGCCGTGCGTAATGCCAACGATGGCATTTCCATCGCCCAGGTGTCGGAAGGCGCCCTCGGCGAGGTTACCAACGCCCTGCAGCGTATGCGCGAGTTAGCGGTGCAGTCGGCTAACGACACCAACAGTGCCACCGACCGTGCTTCGCTGCAGAAGGAGGTGTCCCAGTTGGCGCAGGAAATCAGCCGTATCGCCACGCAGACCCAGTTCAACGGCAAGAGCCTGTTGGACGGTTCGTTCGGCACCGGCAGCTTCCAGGTGGGCGCCTATGCCGGCCAGACCATCAGCTTCGCCATCGGCAATGCCCAGGCCAGCGCGATCGGCTCCAATGTTGTCTCGTCCAACACCCATGTTGGCGGTGCCTTGACCGCAGCCGCGGATATTACCGGTGGCAACAACGTGGCGGCGCAGAGCCTGACGGTGGTTGGCCCGACTGGATCGGCAGCGGTGGTGGTGGGCGCCGATAACACGGCCAAGGCCATCGCCGCAGCGGTGAATGCCCAATCCTCCAGCACCGGCGTGACAGCCACGGCGAGCAATAGCGTGGCGCTGGCCAGCGTGTCGGTTGCCGGTACCGTCTCATTCAACCTGTATGGGTCGAACGCCACGGCGGTAGCGATTTCCGCCAATGTCGCCAGCGCGACTGATCTGACCGCGTTGTCCGATGCTGTCAACGCCGCCACGGCATCGACTGGCGTGACCGCCACCCTGTCCTCGGACAAGGCCAGCATTACGTTCAGCAACAACGATGGTTCGGATATCGCGATTGAGAACTATCTCAACTCGGGCGGTACCGGTACTGCTACGGTTGCCGTAGGTGGCGTCACTCTCACCGATGGCGCTGTCACCGATAGTCTTGTCGTCGGTGGTGCGTTAGCGTTTACCGCCTCGACCAACTTCTCCGTGTCCACCGACACGGGTACTACGGTGCTCGCCGGCGCCACGGTGGCCAGTGCGCTGTCATCGGTTGCCAGCATGAGCGTGGGCACCCAGGCCGGCGCCAGTGCAGCCTTGGCGGTGGTGGACGGAGCCTTGTCATTCGTCGACGACCTGCGCGCCGCGCTGGGTGCGGTGCAGAACCGCTTCAGCTCGGTGGTGGCCAGCAACCAGGCCACGGCAGAAAACGTCTCGGCGGCGCGCTCGCGTATCCAGGACGCTGACTTCGCGGCCGAGACCGCCATGCTGTCGCGGGCGCAAATCCTGCAGCAGGCTGGCATCGCGATGTTGTCACAGGCCAATCAGCAGCCACAGAACGTACTGTCGCTGTTGCGGTAATGAGGCTGCGGGACATTCATCCCGTGTGCGGCGAGGTGGGTCGGGGTTTCCCCCGGCCCGCCTCGCCTCGTGTTCAAGCGGTACCTCAGCCAGCGTGCGGTGCAGACCCGGCGGACGTGACCGGCGGCTCTCGAGCCCCACCGGTTTTGCCAGGCCCGACCTGCCGGACGTTGGCCCAACATTAGGGATGAGTCCATGACCATCATGCTCGACCCCGGATTCCGGGTGGAGGCCAGCGCGCCCGCCCACAATTCCCGTGACCCCTCACAACACAGTCCTGCTAACGACGTGTTAGACCAGGCTCAGTCGCGGGATATTGGCGAAGCAGTTGCCCGGCTGGAAGATCACGTTCAGACGGTGCGCCGGGAACTGCATTTTCGAATTGACGAAGACAGCGGAATGACCGTCGTTCGCGTGGTGAATAAGGACACCGGTGAGCTGGTGCGGCAGATTCCCAACCAGGAAGTTCTGGAGCTGGCTGAACACTTGCAGGACAACACTGGCACTCTGTTGCGCGGGACGGTCTAGCGGTGAATATGCAAGGCGGACCCACGGTTTCCGGCCGATGCCAGCGGACCCACTTGCACTGGCCGGCTTTGCCTGCCTTGCGGCTGCCGCCCGTGCAGCGCCCTGGCCAGTAAGGGGGAACGCTTAGTGCCTACGCTTACTTCCGGTGGAATCGGTTCCGGCATCGACGTCGCCGGCCTGGTCAACAGTCTGATCAATGCCGAGCGCGCGCCTACCGAGGGTCGCCTGGCAGTCAAGGAGGCGGGCTTGCAGGCGCGTTTGTCGGGCTTCGGCCTGATAAAAGGCGCGCTGGACAAACTGCAGTCGGCGGTGACGACGCTTGGCGCCAGCGATCTGCTGAGCACCAACAAGGCAAGTTCAGGCGACGACAAGCTGTTCACGGCCAGCGCCGACGGCACAGCGGTCGCCGGTGCCTATTCGGTGGAAATTACCACCCTCGCGGCGGCGCAGAAACTTGCTTCGGGCGCCTTTGCCGCATCGACCACCGTGGTGGGCACCGGTAGTCTGACGCTGGCACTGGCCGGCAAAACAGCCACTTTGACCATCGATGACAGTAACAAGTCGCTGGCCGGGATACGCGACGCCATCAACGCGGCGCGCACCGAGGACGGAACACCGCTGGGGATCACCGCGACCCTGGTGACCAGCACTGGCGGGGTGGAGCCCGCGGGCACCTATCTGGTGCTGACCTCCAGCACTACCGGCGCCAGCAATACCATTTCGGTGACCCAGGCCGGCGGCGATGGTGGATTGGCCGCGTTGCAGTATGAAACCGGCGGCCTCGCCAACGGACTCACGGAAACACAGGCCGCCGCCGATTCGGTCGTGAAGGTGGACGGCTTCACCTATACCAGTGCCAGCAATACCGTCAGCGGTGTTCTGGCCGGCGTGACCTTGAACCTGAAGGCAACCACCACGGACCCGGTAACCCTTACCGTGACCAGCGACGTGAGCGGTGTACAGCCCAAGCTGCAAGCGGTGGTGGATGCCTATAACGCCCTGGTGGATGTGTTGAAGCAACAGGGCGGCTACAACAGCGCGGCCAAAAGCGGCGGGCCGCTGGTGGGTGACTCGGTACTGCGAAACGTATCCGGTCAACTACGTCTCGCGCTCACGGGCCAGGCCGAAATCGAGGCCGGTGCGCCTGCACTGGCCAGGGATATCGGCATCGGCATCGACGCCAGCGGCAAGTTGAAACTTGACGCGGCCACGCTGAAAACGCAGCTGGATCAAGACCGCAGCGCGGTGCAGGGCGTGCTGGGGGGCGACACTGGCCTGATCAAGCGCCTGTCCAATGTGCTCGAGGGCTATCTGGGCAGCACCGGCGTGTTGAAGGCGCGTACCGACAGCATCGGCAGGCAGCTGGTCGATATTACCGATCAGCGGGATGCGCTGAGCCTTCGCCTGGAAGCGTTGGAGAAGCGCTATCTGGCACAGTTCAATGCGCTTGATGGCCTGATCAGCAAGATCCAGGCAACCGGCTCCTTTCTGTCGCAACAGTTGGCCAACCTGCCGGGTGCCTCCAGCGGCGACAAGCGCTAGCAGCCTGCCGGCCTGCCGACGGCGCCCGATGGTCGCCAAAGTTTCTTCGAGCGGCTGTTAACTTGCAGCCGCAACGGTCGATACATAAGTCACTCAGTAGCGAATTGACCGGAGACATCCAGTGAGCCCTCATTCCAGCGCCGCCCTGAAACAGTATGCGAGCGTACAAGTGCAGTCCGGCGTGACCGAGGCCACGCCGCACCGCCTGACAGCCATGCTGTTCGATGGCGCACTCGCGCGCATTGGACGCGCCAAGGGCCATATGCAGCGCGGAGAACTGGCGGCCAAGGGCGAAGCTATTTCGGCAACGATTGCCATCGTGGGCACGCTCGGCGGCAGTCTTCAGCGCGAGGCGGCACCGGAACTGGTTGACCGGCTAGCCGCTCTGTATGACTACATTCTGCGTCGCCTGATAGCAGCCAACGCCGATAACCGGGTGGACTACCTGGACGAGGCGGGGCAACTGCTGGCGACGCTGGCCGAAGCGTGGCATGCCATTGATCCGGCCAAAGCCGACCTGGACCAGGCGGTCAACGGCTGATGGATACGGCGAGCCCCACCTTGGATGAGGCGGTCGCGATGACCGCCGCCATGGCGGTGGCGGCTGACCAGGGGGCCTGGGAGGCGGTGGCGCTGCTCGCGAGCCAGCGCCATGATTGTCTTGAAATTGCCTTGGCCGACGAGGCCTGGCGAGTGCGGCCGGGTACGGTACAGGCGATTCGCGACATGCTCAGCGCCGATCAGGCGCTCGCCGCGCGGGCGGTGGCGGCGCGCGGTGAGGTCGGCGCGGCCTTGCGCGAATTGCACGGTGGTGCGCGCATGCACGACGCCTATGCGGCGCATGCGGCGGTTGCGTAAGAGCGCTTCAGCGCATTGACCGCCTAGCGGCCGTACTATGGGTCGCGTGGTCGCGCACCCGCCGCGCGATGTCCCTGGAGATGGGCGATGGACACAAACGCTGCTGATCCCCTGGCCGGGGGGCTTGTTCATAGCGATCGGCTGGTGCTGGTATGGCGGGCCCTGCCTGAGTTACCGGACGCGCTGGCCCTGGCCGAATGCAACCGGGTAGCCGGCGCCTTGCTGAGCCTGGTGGGCGGTCTCGAAGAGCAGCCTGCGCCCCTTGACGAACCGCCGGAACTGATCTCGCATCTGCATCGACTGGACCAGAAACTCGATTTGTTACTCGACCTGTGCGGTCACCTGGTACGGCGGGAGTTGCCGCTGCCGCCACCGCAAGCGCTGCGCCTTGGCGCTCGCGGGATCGTCTGGGAGCCGGCGACGCCGCCGGCCGCCGGGCCAGGCTCGATCAGTCTGTACTTGCAATCGTCACTTCCAACGCCGCTGGAGTTGCCGGCGCTGCTGACAGTGCTGCCCGACGGCCATGCGCTGGCCGAATTTCATGGACTCGATCGGGCCGTCATTGAGGGCCTGGAACGGTTTGTGTTTCGCCGTCATCGCCGCGCGGTGGCCCTGGCGAAGCGACCCAGCGAGCCGGCCTGAAACGCAGTTGCGCGGGCCTTACTGCCGTCGGCGTCCGAGATGGGCCGGCAGGCGATTGCCGGATTCTTGACACTGCCTGTTGGTGTTTGCACCATTGTCGGCGTTTTGACGCTTTCGCTCGGGTGGTGCTGTCGGTTCTTCGGCGCCCGCCCGGGCCAACGAGGAACGCCCGGCATGGTTCGCGACTCTTTGGTGCTGGCGCCGTCGCCCGCTGGACTCGTACCGGCGCCCGCTGATGTACTGCGATTTCTCGGCTACGAACCGGTGGACAGCACGGACCTGGACGGCATTCCGGCCGATCCCGGTCCGTTGGCCCTGGTGTTGTTTCAGGCCGGCGATCAGCAGCAGGCGCTGGCGCTTCTGCAAAGCTGTCGCGCCCGCTGGCCGCGCCTGGTGGCGGTGCTGGCGGTGCCGCCCGGGCAGACTGTCAATGCTGATTGGCAAACGCCACTGGGCCGGGCCCTGGTGGCAACGCTGCCGTTGCCGCTGCAGTTCGACGAGTTGTCCACCGCACTTGACCGGGCGCGTTTCGTACGCGGACGCGCCGCGGCCGGGCACAACGCCGGCCTGGTTTATCGCCTGGTCGGGCGTGGCCACGCCATCGAGCGGGTGCAGTACCTCATCGAGCGGGTCGCCCGCACCGATTCCAATGTCCTGATCCTGGGCGAGTCCGGCACCGGCAAGGAGGTGGTGGCGCGCAATATTCATTTTCAATCGACTCGCGCCAACAATCCGTTCGTGCCGGTCAACTGCGGCGCTATCCCGGCAGAGCTCCTGGAAAGCGAGTTGTTTGGTCATGAGAAGGGCGCGTTTACCGGCGCCATCAGTGCCCGTCAGGGTCGCTTCGAGGCGGCCGAGGGCGGCACGCTGTTTCTGGACGAGATCGGCGACTGTCCGGCCGAGTTGCAGACC
>CAZZHF010000187.1:0-6006 GCA_964653545.1 uncultured Gammaproteobacteria bacterium
CAATTTCGAGGTTGCCGGGGCAACGCTCTTCCTGGTCGGGCTCGATGGTGTTCACGTAGCCGGTGGTGGCCGAGAACGGCATGTCGATGCTGTGTTCGCGGGCATGTTCCAGCAGCTGTTCCAGCAGGAAATGCGCGCGCGCCCTGCCCTCGTCGTCATTGGGACTGTTGGCAATGACGGCACTCAGCGCATCCAGCCACTCACGGGTTTCCTGGGCGTCCGGGTCGTTCGCGGCCGAACCGAACAGCTTGTCGGGCAGTGCTGACATCGTTGTCTCCTTCTGTTTGCACGTAATTTAGTACCGTCCCTCTAGTTTCTCACAACTATTTGAAAATTTCAAATAGTGCTTATCATTTTCATAATGTGAATTAATATGAAAGCACAGCTTCGCAAGGGCGGTACGCATCAGCCGTGCGCCTACACTTGAAGCTCCCATGGAAGCTCCCGCACCTGCCCAGACAGACAACACACTGCCCGCCGCGCCCGCCTGGTGGCGTCGCTGGTGGCGCCGGCAGACGCCGGGCCGGCAGGACCGTTTTGCCATGCTGGCGCCGCTGGCCGCGGTATTGCTGTTTCTGGCCGCCATCATTTCCGCGTTCTGGTATCTGCGGCTCGAAGAGGTGGACCGTGAGCAGGAAGCCGTCAAGCGTGATGTGGAGTACGCCCAGCAGCGCGTGCGGCTGCGCCTGCTGGAACGCCAGGAGCAGTTGCAGCGCGTGGCACGTGATGCCTCCAACAAGGAAATCGACCTGGACGAATTCATGGGCCGCGCCGAATCACTGGTCAGCCAGTACCCCGAGCTGCAAGCCCTGACCTGGATCGACGACCGCCGCCGCATCCGTGCCAGCTACGCCGCGCCCAGTGTCAGCAGCAGCCAGTTGCGCATTGCGGGCACCGTGCTTCGTGTGGGTGAAACCGAGAGCACCTACAGCCTCGCGCGTGACCTGCAGCAGCCGGTGTATTCCCAGCCAGCAGCCGGCACCGACAGCACGGGTCTGCTGCAGCTGCACATCCCGCTGTCCGACCAGGGCCGTTTCTCAGGCGTGCTGCTGGGGGAGTATTCGATCGACAGCCTGTTGCGCTATGGGGTCCCCGCCGAGGTGTCGGCCAAGTACGCAGTCGCCTTCCTGGACGGCAAGGGACGCATGATGGCCGGATCGGCCGTGCCCACACGCGGCCCGGCCACCAACCTGTTGAGCTTTGCCAGCCAGGCCAATGAATTCGAAGTGCCCGTCTCGCCCGTGGGCAACGGTCTTGTGCTGCGCGCACAGGCCTACCGCGCGTCGTTGGGCGTGGTGGGCAGCGGCCTGTTCTGGCTGGTCAGCGCCCTGAGCACCATGACGGCATGGATGCTGATTGGCAACTGGCGCCACACGCGTCGGCGCATGCAGGCCCAACAGGCCCTGGTATCAGAGACCAACTTCCGCCGCGCCATGGAGAACTCCATGCTCACCGGCATGCGCGCGCTGGACATGCAGGGACGCATCACCTATGTCAATGCCGCGTTCTGCCAGATGACGGGCTGGAGCGAGGCAGAACTGGTAGGCCGCACGCCACCGTTCCCCTACTGGCCCGAGGCCGACCGCGAGCAGCTGGCGGCGCGGCTTGACGATGAACTGCACGGACGAACCACACCCGGCGGCTTCCAGGTACGGGTCAAGCGCAAGGACGGCACGCTGTTTGACGCACGTCTGTATGTGTCTCCACTGATCGACGCCGTAGGCAAGCAGACCGGCTGGATGACCTCCATGACCGACATCACCGAGCCAAACCGCATCCGTGAGCAGCTGTCGGCCTCTTATGAGCGCTTCACCACGGTGCTGGAAGCACTGGACGCTTCCGTGTCGGTGGCCCCGCTGGGCAGCGAAGAACTGCTGTTCGCCAACAAGCTGTACCGCCTGTGGTTCGGCACGCACACCACGGGCCACCTGCAGATGGTGGCCCAGGCCGGTGTACCCGACCGGCCCACCAACGACGAGTCGCTGGACGAAGTGGATTCATTTGTGGGCCTGCCCACCGACACCTTGATGACCGCACAATCGGGCAACGCCGAGATCTTCGTGCCTGAACTGGGCAAGTGGCTCGAAGTGCGTTCGCGCTACCTGAACTGGGTGGACGGCCGGCTGGCACAAATGGTGATTGCGTCCGACATCACGCCACGACGCCATGCCGAAGAACAGGCGGCCGCCCAGGCCGAGCGCGCGCAGTCGGCCAGCCGCCTGATTACCATGGGTGAAATGGCCTCCAGTGTGGCCCATGAGCTGAACCAGCCGCTGACGGCCATCAACAACTACTGCAACGGCATGATCTCGCGCATCAAGGGCAAGCAGATCAATGAAGACGACCTGCTGGCGGCACTGGACAAGACCGCGCGCCAGGCCCAGCGCGCAGGCCAGATCATCCAGCGCATCCGATCGTTCGTGAAACGCAGCGAGCCCAATCGCGCGCTGTCTGATGTGGCAGCCATGGTCAATGAGGCGGTGGAGTTGGCCGAGATCGAACTGCGCCGGCGCAACGTGCGGCTGTCGCACTATGTGGCGGCCCGCCTGCCCAGGCTGCATGTAGACCCGATCCTGATCGAGCAGGTGCTGGTCAACCTGCTGAAGAATGCTGCCGAATCCATTGAACATGCACAGCGCCCCACCGCGCGGCGCAGCGTGGAGCTGCGGGTGATACCGCGCCAGCTCGAAGGTCAGGGCGTGGTGGAGTTCTCGGTCATGGATTCGGGCCAGGGTCTGGCACCCGAAGTGATGGAGCGACTGTACGAGGCGTTCTTCTCGACCAAGGTCGAAGGCATGGGCATTGGCCTGAACCTGTGTCGCACCATCGTGGAATCGCATCACGGCCGTATGCAGGCCGAGAACATCTACAATGGCCTGGAAGTAATCGGCTGCCGTTTTTCCTTCTGGATACCGGTCTCCGACGCTACAAATTCGATAGTGACGCCCAACAGTTCGGGCGCTGGAGTTTCTGCATGAGCTTGATCCCGAAGAAGGGCACTGTCTATGTCGTCGATGACGACGAAGCCGTGCGCGACTCGCTGCAATGGCTGCTGGAAGGCAAGGACTACCGCGTCCGCTGCTTTGAATCCGCCGAATCTTTCCTGTCCCGCTATGACCCGCGAGAAGTCGCCTGCCTGATCGTGGACATCCGCATGGGCGGCATGACCGGGCTGGAACTGCAGGATCGCCTGATTGAGCGCAAGTCTCCCCTGCCCATCGTTTTCATCACCGGCCACGGCGACGTGCCCATGGCCGTGAACACCATGAAAAAGGGTGCGATGGATTTCATCCAGAAACCCTTCAAGGAAGAAGAGCTGGTGGGTCTGGTCGAGCGCATGCTGGACCACGCCAAAGGCGCTTTTGCTGAGTACCAGAGCGCCGCCAGCCGCGACGCCCTGCTGTCCAAGCTGACCAGCCGCGAAGCGCAGGTACTCGAACGCATCGTGGCCGGGCGGCTGAACAAGCAGATTGCCGACGACCTGGGCATCAGCATCAAGACGGTGGAAGCGCACCGCGCCAACATCATGGAAAAGCTCAACGCCAACACGGTCGCCGACCTCCTGAAAATCGCACTCGGCCAGAACGCGCCGAAGCAGTAACGCCCCGGGCGCCTCCCCTGGGGGCGCCACCAGCGGGCCGGCCAAGCCGGTTCCGAGGTAGCACTGGAACGACAATGACAGCTCAATTGATCGACGGCAACGCACTTGCCAAGCAAATCCGCGCCGATGTCGCGCACCGTACCCAGGCCCTGAAAGACCGCGGCATCCAGCCGTATCTGGCCATCCTGCTCGTGGGCGAAGACCCCGCCAGCCAGGTCTACACCAGGCACAAGGTCAACGACAGCACCGAAACCGGCCTTCGCGCCACGCTGGAGACCCTTGCGGCCGATACGCCCGAGGCCACCCTTCTTGCCCGCATCCGCCAGCTCAACGACGACCCTTCGGTGCACGGCATCCTGGTGCAGTTGCCCCTGCCCAGACACATGGATTCGCAGAAGGTCATTGAAACCATTTCGCCCGCCAAGGACGTCGATGGCTTTCACGTGGCCAGTGCCGGTGCGCTGATGGTGGGCCGCCCGGGCTTCTGGCCCTGCACGCCCTATGGCTGCATGAAGATGCTGGAATCCATCGGCTACGACCTGCGCGGCAAGCATGCTGTGGTGATCGGGCGCAGCAACATCGTTGGCAAACCCATGGCCATGATGCTGCTGGCCCAGAACGCTACCGTCACCATCTGCCACAGCGCCACAGCCGACCTGGGCGCACTCACCCGCCAGGCCGACGTGGTGGTAGCCGCCGTTGGCAAACGCAATGTGCTGACCGCTGACATGGTCAAGCCCGGCGCGGTCGTGATTGATGTTGGCATGAATCGCAACGACCAGGGCAAGCTCTGTGGCGACGTGGACTTTGACGGGGTGAAGGATGTTGCCGGCTGGATCACCCCCGTGCCCGGCGGCGTAGGTCCCATGACCCGCGCCATGCTGCTGGTCAACACACTGGCTGCCGCGGAGCGTGCGGCGGGCCAATCAGCCGCATAGGCATGTTCAATGGCCAAACGGCCGTAGAACCCGGTTGAAACCCGCCCGCGTGCCGCAAAATGGGGGGCATGAGCAACCCCCTTCTCGATTACTCCGACCTGCCACTGTTTGACCGGATCAAACCCGGCGACGTGGCGCCCGCCATCGACACGCTGTTGCAGGAAGTCAACCAGGCCCTGGAAACAGTCACCCACGCCGCCTTCCCGGCCGAATGGGGCGCCATGTCAAAAGCGCTGGATGTCGCGACGGAACGGCTGGGCCGGGCATGGGGTGCGGTCAGCCACCTGAACAGTGTGGCCGACACCCCGGAACTGCGTGCAGCCTACAACGAGGCCCTGCCCAAAGTCACCGAATTCTGGACCCGCCTGGGCGCTGACGAGCGCCTGTATGCCAAATACAAGGCCATCGCCCCCGGCTCGCTGGACGTCGAGCAGCGCCAGGCCCTGAAGAATGCCATGCGCAACTTTGTCCTGTCTGGCGCCGAGTTGCAGGGCGAAGCCAGGGACCGTTTCGCCAAAATCCAGGAGCGTCAGGCAGAACTGAGCCAGAAATTCAGCGAAAACGCGCTGGATGCCACAGATGCCTGGTCGTACTACGCAACATCCGCCGAGCTGGAAGGCGTGCCAGACGATGTGGTGCAGGCGGCGCATGCCGCCGCGCAGGCCGACGGCAAGGATGGCTTCAAGCTCACGCTGAAGATGCCGTGCTACCTGCCGGTCATGCAGTTTGCCCGCAGCAGCGCCCTGCGCGAGAAGCTCTATCGCGCTTACGTCACGCGCGCCAGCGACCAGGCACCGGAAGAATTCCTCCGATACGACAACACCGCCCTGGTGCGTGAAATCCTGGCGTTGCGCCAGGAAGAATCGCGCCTGCTGGGCTACAACAATTTTGGCGAGGTGTCAGTGGTGGCCAAGATGGCCGACACACCGCAGCAGGTCATCGCTTTCCTGCGCGACCTGGGCGCCCGGGCCAAGCCCTATGGCGAAAAGGACCTGGCCGACATGCGCGCATTTGCCGCCGCCGAGCTGGGCCTGGCCGACCCGCAAGCCTGGGACTGGCCCTATGTGGGCGAAAAGCTCAAGGAAGCGCGCTACGCCTTCAGCGAACAGGAGGTCAAGCAGTACTTTCCGGCGCCCAAGGTGCTGGCCGGGCTGTTCAAGATCGTGGAAACGCTGTTTGAAGTGTCGATCCGGCGCGACAGCGCGCCGGTGTGGCACCCGTCCGTGGAGTTCTATCGCATCGAGCGCGGCGCCACCCTGGTGGGACAGTTCTACCTGGACCCTTCGGCGAGGGCGGGCAAACGCGGCGGCGCCTGGATGGACGACGTGCGCGCCCGCTGGCTGCGGCCGGACACCGGCACCCTGCAAACACCGGTGGCCCATCTGGTGTGCAATTTTGCTGAAGGCGTCAATGGCAAGCCCCCGCTTTTGACGCACGACGATGTGACCACCCTGTTCCACGAATTCG
>CAZZHF010000188.1:0-451 GCA_964653545.1 uncultured Gammaproteobacteria bacterium
GCTCAGACCGAAACCGAGCAGTTGCAGGCCGAGCGCAACCGCGTGTCCAAGGCCGTCGGCGAAGCCAAACGGCGGGGCGAGGATGCCGCCCCGCTGCTGGCGCAAATGGCCGGTGTTGGCGAGCGCCTGACGCAACTCGAGGCGGGCCTGAAGGCCGTCCAGGACGAACTTGAAGCCTACTGCCTGGAAATTCCGAACCTGCCGCATGACAGCGTGCCGGCTGGGCGCAGCGAGGACGACAACGTCGAGGTCCGCCGCTGTGGCACCCCGCCAGTGTTCGACTTTGCGCCGCGCGATCATGTGGACCTGGGCGAGGCGTTGGGCGGCCTGGACTTCGAGACCGCCAGCAAGATCGCCGGGGCTCGCTTCAGCCTGCTGCGCGGGCCACTGGCTGCGCTGCAGCGGGCGCTGACGCAGTTCATGCTGGACCTGCACACCCGCCAGCACGGCT
>CAZZHF010000188.1:461-5991 GCA_964653545.1 uncultured Gammaproteobacteria bacterium
ACGTGCCGTATCTGGTGAATGCGGACAGCCTGGTCGGCACCGGGCAGTTGCCCAAGTTCGAGGAAGACCTGTTCGCGGTCGGCGGCGGTTACTACCTCATCCCCACCGCCGAGGTGCCGGTCACCAACATTGTGCGCGACAGCATCGTCGAGGCGACCGAGTTGCCGCTGAAGTTGGTCAGTCATACGCCCTGTTTTCGCAGCGAGGCCGGCAGTTACGGCAAGGACACCCGCGGCCTGATCCGCCAGCACCAGTTCGAGAAGGTCGAGCTGGTACGGATGGTGTCGCCGGACACGTCCTGGCAGGCGCACGAGGAACTGACCGCCGATGCCGAGGCGGTGTTGCAGGCGCTTGGCCTGCCGTATCGCGTGATGGCGCTGTGTACAGGCGATATCGGCTTCTCCGCTGCCAAGACCTATGACCTGGAAGTTTGGTTGCCCGGCCAGGGCCGCTACCGGGAAATCTCGTCGTGCAGCAACTTCGGTGATTTTCAGGCCCGGCGCCTGAAGGCCCGCTGGCGCAATCCGGCCACCGGCAAGCCGGAGCTGCTGCACACGCTCAACGGCTCCGGCCTGGCGGTTGGGCGCACGCTGGTGGCGGTGCTGGAAAACTACCAGCAGGCCGATGGCTCGATCGTGGTGCCCGATGTACTGCGGCCCTATCTGGGCGGTCTGGAGCGCATCACGCGCGCCTGAGGCTTGCCGGTCGCCCGCCTGCGGGCGCAGCATTGACACGGCGCCCATGGATGGGCAGCGCCGGCCCTTGCGGCCGGGATTAGAACAACCATCCACCGGAGGACAAGACGATGTTGTACGTGGTCATTTCCCGGTTTGACGACGCTGCGGTGGCGCGCCTGCGCAGCGAGCTGCCAGCGGGCGCTTTCGCCTACATCGACGAGGCGATCCATCACCAGCGTGTACCTGGTCAGGCTGACATCGAGGCACAGGGCGTGGCGCCGGGTTTGGCCAGCGTACTCGCGGCACATCTTGCCCACCTGACTGAGTTGCGCGGGAGTGGCAAGCTGGTCAGCGGCGGGCCCTGCACTGGTTTCGTGAACGCGATCAACATTTTCGAAGCCGAGTCCGATGCGCAGGCGCGCGCCCTGCACGACGCCGATCCGCTGGCGAAACACGGCTTTTTCGCGGTCGAGACGATTTATCCCTGGCAGCGGGTGTTCTGAGCGTGCTGCGCCTGTACCACATCCTGCCGCGGGGCGATCATCCCGGCTCGCATAACGCGCTCAAGGTGGCGGTACTCCTGCGCGAGCTGGACCTTGAGTTCGAACTGGTCGACCTAGACCCGGCAACGCAGCTGCGCCCACCGGACGCGCCCCTGCGACGCCTGAACCCGAACGGCCTGACGCCGATCCTGGACGACGACGGTTTCATTCTGTGGGAATCGGCCGCCATCCTGCAGTATCTGTGCGAAAGCCGCGGCCCGACGCCGCTGCTGCCGATAGAAGCCAGGCAACGGGCGCGGGTGTTGCAATGGCTCGCCTGGGAAGGCAGCACTCTGATTCCGGCGTTGATGGCGCTTTATATGGCGCGCATCGGTGGCGGCGAGGACACGCCCGCCGCGACGCGGGTCGATTTCCTGCTGGGTCTGCTGGAGCAGCAAATGGCCGGGCGGGACTGGGTGGGCGAGTCTTATTCCATTGCTGATATTGCGCTCGGTGCAGGCGTGCCGGCACTCCTGCCGCTGGGGGTGGATTTCGCGCCTTTCCCGGAACTGCGGCATTGGCTGGCCAGGCTGCGGGCGCGACCGGCCTGGCAGGACGACATATTTCTGGGTGACCTTCGCGCCGGCGGCCTCACTTGATGAAGCGCTGAATGAATTCATCCTGAATTGCTCAGCGCCCGCGATCGGAAAAACGTGGTTTTCCGATGACTCACAAAATTAGTGGCTGACAGCCATGGATTTTGGCAGCGTATCCTTGGGCTGCGGGAAACATTGAATACTTCGGCGTCTCCTTAAGGCCGCTTGCCTGGAGGTCGATATGGTCGATGGCAGCCGGATTAGCAGCCCCGATCGCGAAGGCCCGAAGCCGGTTTTGCTACACTTCGCGGCTATTTACCCCAAGATCTGGAGAGTGTCGCCCGTGGATCGCCAGGACCGCCAATTGCGACCGTGGCTTCGTTGTGGCCTGCTGGTGCTGGCCATGAGCGCGTTCGGGGTGTCCGCCGAAACCCGGCCGCTGCCGCCGGCGGACGTCGACTTGATTGGTCAGGTGCAGGTGGTTACGGCGCGCTACGAGGATACCCTGCTCGACATCGCGCGCCGCGGTAGCCTGGGCTATACCGAAATCAAGCTTGCCAACCGCGGCGTCGATTCGTGGATGCCGGGCGAAGGGCGGGAAGTCATTCTGCCGACCCAGCATATCCTGCCCAAAACGCCGCGGGACGGAGTCGTTATCAATCTGCCGGAGATGCGGCTGTATTACTACCTGCCGGCTAAGGGTGACGTGCGTCAGGTCGTGACGTATCCGATCAGCATCGGCCGCTTTGATTGGCGAACCCCACTGGGGGTGACCAAGATTACTCAGAAAGTGCCCAATCCGAGCTGGACGCCGCCGGAATCGATACGCATTGAGCACGCTGCCAAGGGCGATATCCTGCCGCGCGTAGTGCCGGCCGGGCCTGATAATCCACTTGGGCAGTTTGCCTTGCGTCTGGGTATTCCCGGCTACCTCATC
Organism: uncultured Gammaproteobacteria bacterium; assembly: GCA_964653545.1. Taxonomy (GTDB): domain Bacteria; phylum Pseudomonadota; class Gammaproteobacteria; order Immundisolibacterales; family Immundisolibacteraceae; genus Immundisolibacter. The sequence goes on from CAZZHF010000188.1 coordinate 3,154, forward strand.
CATGGCACAAACAGGCCATACGGCATCGGCATGCGGGTCACGCATGGCTGCCTGCGTCTGTATCCGGAACACATTGCCAGTTTCTTCGACCAGGTCGCCCCCGGCTTGAAGGTGACCTTCGTCAGCCAACCCTACAAGATCGGGCAGGCGTTCGGCGTCACTTATCTTGAAGTACACCGGCCGTTGGTGGAAGAGAAGGGCCGCAAGGAAGGGGCGCTGGGCGAGATCGCGCAGCTGCTCGCCGACAAGGGCGTATCCACCGCCAACGTGGACTGGGTGACGGTACGACGCGAGCTGAAGAGGCCGACCGGCATGCCGGTGCCCATTACCCAGCCGGACGAGGTGCAACTTCTCGATGCACGGCGCGAGGGTGCAGCGGCGCTTATCGCCCAACGCTAACGGATTCAGTCCACCGCACGCCGGTGGCCGCAGTACTTCAAAAGGCTGGACAAAAAAAGGCGGAGTCAGCCTGAGCTGACTCCGCCTTTTTGCATAAAGGCGTAAGCGAGTGGTGCTTACTTAAGCATCGACTGCTTGAACATGCGGTCAATCTTCTCGTTGGTGTCGACACAGCACTGCTGGGCAGCCTGCGCCGCTGCCAGGGCCTCGCTGGCCTGCTGGCCGGCGGTGTTGGCCTTGGCCGCAGCCTGGTTGGCGGTGGCCTGGGCGGCGTCGGCGGCCGACTTCGCTTGAGCAACCTGCTCGTTCACGTAGCCCTTGGTGGCGCAACCAGCGGAAAGGGCGGCAAAAAGCGCGACCGCTGCGAGTTTGCCGATGATCAGTTTGTTCTGCATAACATGCCCCTAAAAAGCAAAGTGAATAAAACCACGATTGCGGCGAAGGCCCGCGCAAGACAAGGATAGTCCAGCGCAGATTATCAAGCTCGCTCAAAAAAAAAGCAAAGATCGTGCATGACCGGAATCAAGCCCCGCGCAGCACTGGCGTGGTCAGCCACATTCCTGGCAACGCCAGGCGGTATCGTACGAAAACAGCAATGCCCGCAAATACGGTGGTCCGGTCGGGTCTGGCAAAATACACGGCACCGGTTCGGGTTTCACCTCACCGCGGGGGTGACGCTCGCGGGGGCAACGGTCCGTCGCGACAATGACTTTTTCATCACATCCGGAGCGCCGCATGGCCGAATATCTGCGTTGGTTCGAGACATTAGGGATGCAGGATGTCGAACTGGTCGGCGGCAAGAACGCCTCCCTGGGCGAGATGATCAGCCACCTCGCGCCGCTGGGGGTGCGGGTGCCAGGGGGCTTTGCCAGCACCGCGCAGGCGTACCGGGATTTTCTGGCCAATGCCGGACTCGCGGGGCGCATCAAGGCTGAGCTGGCGGCGCTCGATGTGGAGGATGTCGCGGCGTTGGTGAAGGCGGGCAAGAAGATTCGCGGCTGGATTCTGGAACAGCCGTTTCCCGATGGGCTCGAACAGGACATCGTCGAGGCCTACGGTCGTTTGTGCGGTGAGCTGGCCGATGTGTCAGTCGCGGTGCGTTCGTCAGCGACCGCGGAAGACCTGCCGGACGCGTCGTTCGCGGGCCAGCAGGAGACCTATCTGAATATCCGCGGTGCGGACCACGTGCTGCACGCCGTGCGCGAGGTGTTCGCGTCCCTGTTCAACGACCGCGCCATTTCCTATCGCGTGCACCAGGGCTTTGCGCATGAGCACGTGGCGCTGTCGGCCGGCATCCAGCGCATGGTGCGAAGCGACATTGGCGCCAGCGGCGTGATGTTCACCCTGGACACGGAGACCGGCTTCCGCGATGCGGTGTTCGTGACTGCTTCCTATGGCCTGGGCGAAACGGTTGTGCAGGGCACGGTCAACCCGGATGAGTTTTACATACACAAGCCCACATTGCGCGCCGCTCGGCCGGCGGTGATCTCGCGTCACCGCGGCAGCAAGATGGTCAAGATGATCTACACCGACGCGGTCTCGGCCGGTCGCTCGACCGTCACCGTGGACGTGCCGCAAGCCGAGCAGCGGCGCTTTTGCCTGAGCGATGCCGAGGTCGAGGCGCTGGCCCGCCAGGCGCTGATCATCGAGGACCACTACGGCCGGCCGATGGACATCGAATGGGGCAAGGATGGCGAGGACGGCCAGCTATACATTCTGCAGGCACGCCCGGAAACGGTGAAGGCGCGCGGCGACTCGCAGGTGCTGCGCCGCTATCAGCTACAGGAAAAATCGAAGGTACTGGTTACCGGGCGCAGCGTCGGGCAGGGCATCGGCGTCGGCAACGTGCGCGTGATCGACAGCCCGGCACGCATGGGCGAGTTGCAGCCGGGCGAGGTGCTGGTCGCCGACATGACTGACCCGGACTGGGAGCCGGTCATGAAGCGTGCGTCCGCGATCGTCACCAACCGCGGCGGGCGTACCTGTCACGCGGCCATCATCGCCCGTGAACTGGGTATTCCGGCCGTGGTGGGCTGCGGCGATGCGACTGATCACCTGAAAACCGGTGAGGCGGTGACGGTGTCCTGCGCCGAAGGCGATACCGGCTTTATCTACGAAGGAGCACTCAAGAACGAGGTCAGCGAAGTGCGCCTGGATGGCATGCCCGAGCCGCCGACCAAGATCATGATGAATATCGGCAACCCGGATCGCGCCTTCGATTTTGCCAGCCTGCCCAATGCCGGCGTCGGCCTGGCGCGGCTGGAATTTCTCATCAACCGGGTGATTGGCGTGCACCCGAAGGCGCTTATCAACTACGCCACCCTGAGCCCCGACCTGCGCAGCACGATCGACGAAATCATCGCCGGATACGCGGATCCGCAGAGCTTTTTCGTGGACAAGCTCACCGAGGGCGTATCGACGCTGGGCGCGGCCTTCTGG
>CAZZHF010000189.1:0-5951 GCA_964653545.1 uncultured Gammaproteobacteria bacterium
GCTTGAAAAAATTTAAGGTTCGGTTTGGCGACTCTCAAAACCAGATGGGGTTGGACCAGGCCCGTCCGCCAAACTGGTCACGCACGGTGACACGGCAATAGGGACTGTCAAAGCTCTTGAGGTTGAGTTCGGCCGAGGTCATGCCATGCCAATGCGCGCTGGCCGCGGTGTACCGCGCGCCGGTCACAAAGATACGGCTGCACGGCGAGCAACGCACCGTGACACTCTCGCCCGGCTTGACCTGGATATCGTATAGTGAGTTCGCCCATGGTGGGCACCTTCAGCTGCACAAAGCGCGCAGCCAGCGTGGGGGCGAACCACATGTCCACTTTCTGATCCTTGAGTGGGGGTGCAGCCAGCGACGTCTGCAGGTAATTCAGCGCGGCCACACGGCGGCTCACGCTCTGGGCTTGGTCGATGACCGCGGCGTGGCTGACCGCCTCCGGCGTGTCCTGTTCTTCCAGATATTCCTGGTAGCGATCGGCCATCTCGTTTTCGCCGAACATGCCATCAGGCAGCTGCGCAGCCCAGTCCTCAAACGCGAGGTGGGCCTTCTCGCGCACCGCCTCGGTGACGCCGGCATCCACGTCGGCCGCCGCGAGGCGCCGCCCAGCGGCGCGGATCTCTTCGTTATCGACCTTCTGAGCAGCGGTCGCGATGCGCCGCATCAAGTCCTCGGCCCGCGCGGTCACCGTGTGGCCGTGCACAGCCACATTTCCGTCTGCGTCGAAGTATCGGTTGGCGTAAAAGCGCTTGAAGGCCGCTACTGGTTCCATGCCGCTCAGGATGCCGCGCACGAACGCAAAGTCCTGGATTGTGAGTTCGTTCAGGTTGGCAAACGTGGCCACCATGCTGCCCTTTCGCCGGCCGCGGGCACGCCGTGGCAGCGCAGACACCGCCGTCGTTGTAAGGGCCGCTGCCGGGGCGGAGGTGTTCAGCTCTGTCATCGCGAGGCTCTTGCGTGTCAGGAGAACCAGCCTTTTCGGGCCTGCAGTGACTGGGTCATGGTGTGCAGCTGCTCGGCAACGGCAGCAAGCTGATGCTGCAGGGCCAGGACCTGTTCAAGGGTCTGCTGACCGCGGTCCAGCGCCACCTTGGCGCGAGCAGCGTTTGCATCCCCTTCCAACGTTTGTTCCAGCGCCCGCCCGATCGACTCAATGACCTTGGGGTCATGCTGCTGTGCGTTGTTCAACACAATATCCAAGGCCGCAGTGATCTCCGGTGTCTTTTCAGAGCGCCAAGCTAGCGACTGAAGGACCTCTGCCGGCATGGTGGCCAGCTCTGCGGCGGTGATACGGGCCAGGCCCCGACTGGTAGGCAAGACGGCCGCAAGCAGCCACTGGGTGCGCGGGCCGGCCTTGCGCGCGAGGGCCCAACCGTCCTTGACGATCTGGCCCTCGTAGTACGCCGTGTCGCCCTCGCTGTACATGCCCTTGAAGCGCAAATCTTCCTGCACGGCGGGCTTTTGCACCAGCTCACGCAAGCATTGGCTCATTTCCTCATCGCTCATCCCTGCCTCAAACGCCTTGCTCAATCCGGTGATGAAGTGGGCCGTCCCGTGGTTTCGCGCAAAGACCCAACGGGCCTGCTCACTTTCGCACGCCCAGGGGTCTTCCTCGGTGCAGGCGCGAACAAGATCGCATTCATCGGCTGCGGTTTTGGCGCGCAGTGCCTTCTCATGCTCCGGTGCGGTGCGGCTGAAGGAGGCAAGGGCCCCGGCGTAAACCTGGTCCACGCCGGCGGCAAATGAGTAGTGGCGAGCCGCCCAGTACCGCACTATGGGCGCGGGATCGTCGGTGCACAGCTGCATGAGCCAATCAGGCGTCGTGTGGGGATGGGCGCCCTGAATGGCATGGATGACTTGCAACCTGCTTTCCACGCCCAGGCTGGGCCAGGCTGTCGTGACAAGTGATTGCTGTAGGGGCGCTGCGCGCGCGAGTTCTTCCAGTACTTGTTCGCTCAGCATGGTTCCCCTCCGTGTGGGTGGAAATTTCCAGGGCTAGATGAAAAATGCGTCATTGGACCTTGCCTTTTGGGACAAATGCGTCTCTAGTTTTTGCCTTTTGGGGCAAGGACTTACGCGCGACAGACGCATTTTCAAGGAGAAATCAGCGGTTTGCAAGAATTAAAATAGCCGCATCCTAAGAATAGTTAGGTTGCGGCTATATTTGCATAAAGAATATTCTTTTTCCAAATGCCGCAGATTATGGCGTAAAGTGCTCCCATCCCACTGCCGGAGCACGTCATGAACACCCCCGCACCCGCGCCTCGATCGCTGAAGACCACGCCGAAGATCTCCGTGAAGATCTGGCGCCCCATCCTGAACAAGCTGGACGCCAAAATGGACGCCGCCTGTCTGCGCCGCGACGCCTACCTGGCCAAGCTTCTGGCCCATGAGCTGCCCAGGCTGGACGCCGAGGTCAGCCTGCCAAACTCGCCGGCGGCCTACGACTTCACCTTCGAGCGACTCGATGCGCTGGACCGCAAGCTGGTGAGCATCGCGCTGGACCCGGACCTGGCTGGCCAGCTCAACGCGATCTGCGAGCGCAAGAACATCGTGCGCGACGCTTTCTTCAACCGGCTGTTCCTGCTGTTGACGGCCAGGCCCAAGGCGGTGGATGCGCTGTTCTTCCCCGATGAGCCGAAATGGCGAAACCAGGTGTGGGAAGCTGAGAAGCACGATGGTCCGTTCTTCGAGCGCGTTTTCTATCCGTTGGAGGTCGTTGAAGATCCCTTTTGGGCGATCCGCGCGGGCCTGACTTTGCATGGCGCCGACGCCGGCGCTGAGGACTTCGATGTGCCTGAGTTGGGCACACGCGTGAAAGTCGCGCGCGGCGTGACGGGCCTGCCGGAGCCGTTGCCGGCGCTGCACACCGTCTTCTTCGACACAAAGTTCAAGGATGGCCCCGACTTGCTGGGCCTGAACTGCTGGGTGGCCGACTGGAGCATTCCTGGCCACGCGGCACAGATCCAGTACGTCAAGGCACTGGACGACCTGCTGGAGACACTGTGATGAACACGAATCACGCTCAGGCCAGGGCCCAGCAGCGCGGCATCCCGCCCTTCGTAGACGAGTTGCTGGAGCGCTATGGCCATGAGCAACACGACGGACATGGAGCCGTGGTCCTCTATCTGGACAAGCGGTCGATCCGGGCCATGCAGCGAGACCTGGGCGCGCGGCCCGTCGCGCGCCTGGCCGAATGGCTGGACGCCTACAAGGTGCGCACCCTGGATGGCAAAACCATCACTCTCGGTCACCGGACGCGTCGCATTTGGAGGAAGTGACCGAGACGCCGCTACCCCGTTTCCGATGATGGGAATAAATAGCATCTCAGCGGCCCGCACAGAGCAGAGTCTCGGGAAAGACGAACGCTGGCATCACTTCCGCGGACGTTCGCCGGCCGGCCTTGAGGCTGTAGGCGTCGAATCGGTAAGACTTGTACGGCCGCTGAATTTCCAACGGCTTGACGAAGGTGAGCGACATGGTGGGTACGTCTCCCACCATCAGTAATAACCGGCATCGCGTCGAAGTTCAAGTTCCTCTTCATTTTGTTACGCGCAACGTCACGCAGAGTGCTAACTTCCCTTCGTAAGTGAGTGAAGGGAAATTGGCTTTTCGTTTACTGCCTCTTCTCTAGAAAAGGGATCACATTGACTGGAACGTGGGCACTTGTAGCGCGAAGAAAAAGCCGCCGTCACGCGCACGCTTGCCATCGATCCGTCGATTCCTAATTTCCCTTCAGCTATTTGTGAAGGGAAATTAGCATTTCAGTGGGCCGCACATTTCAGGCCTTCGTGTGTGCTCGCACGAGGGTAACAAACTCGGTCACCAGGCCGCTCACGTTCCGCTGCTCGAGAAGGCGTTCTTCGCTGCCTTGTTCGCCGATCTCGTGAAAGGCGCAGAACTGTGAGGGTCCTTCCTTCTCGAAGCCCTCAATGTCCTTGTCGTCGCAGAACTTCCTCTCAAGGGCTTGCAGGCCCCGCTCGAGCGCGTCATGGTGCTTGCCCTCTTTCACTCGATGAGCGTAGAGCGCGGCCAATTTCTCGATCGAGTCCGCGTAGCGCATAACGTGGATGAGATCCGCTGCGTCCTTGTTCGTCTTCCTGTCATCGAAGGCGAGCGCCTTGAGCAAGATGAAGGCCACCGCATCAGCATGGCGAATTGGGATCTTGGCCTTGCCATTGCCGTCTGGTAGTTCGACGATGACTTCACGCTCTAGGTACATCTCGTGGACCACACCGGCGTGCAGGATCTGCATCGCCGAGACTCCTTCGTCGATCACCGACTGCGCACGCGCATTCTTATCGGGATCGTCGGTGTGCTGGAGGAATTCCACAACGATGTTCTGTCCATCGACCTTTCGCTCCCAGCGCCAGAAGCTGACCTTACCATCCTCGTTGACCACGCGCGAAAACCCGTTGGCCTTGAGCTGTTCGCTCAATTTGTTGTACTTACCCTTCTCGGCGAGCACCTCAATCGCCAACACGACGTCGACGTCGGTCGTCCCTGCGTGCTTGGGCACGTCCGGCGGCGCTTCGGGTGTGAGGTAGCGGGGCACAAGTCCGCCGACTAGGCGCAGCGTCGGTGCGAGCGTGCCGAAGGCGCGCAGCAACATCCCCAACGCGGACTCGCACGCGTGCGTCAGATCGTCGTCGTACTCGGCGAAGGTCTTGTGCTTCATGTTCAAGCCCTCGCGTCCATCTTCAGCGCGCGGCGACGAAATTCTTCAGCCAGTTCCTTGTCGCGGCCGTAGCCGCCCAGCAAGTCAAGGTATTGGATGAACCTGCTTGCAAAGTGAGAGCCGGGGCGCTCGGGATGGCCGTCAAGAAACATCAGCGAGGCGCCCTCGCGTTCGATGAACACTACGTTCGATCCCTTTTCAGCGTGCTTGAACTGGAGTTGGTTGGCCCAGGTCTCGGCATGACCTGGCGGCACGATCACTTGGACGCGGTCCACGGAGGTCAAATACGGCATGACGGCGTTCGCGGCGGCCGCACCGGTGAGAGCCCAGCCATCGAAGCTTTGCAGCTTGGAAAGCACGGTATCAACGAGGTTGGAACGAGCGAGGACGTGCCAGCGCGAGCGCTTTTCCTTGCGAGTGACCCAGTCGTCAGCCCATGCGTCAAGAAGCGCTTCGGGTTTGACGAGCCGCCGTCGAAGGTGAGGACCCGCGCCTATCGTCTCTATCCATCCCTCGCGTTCGAGTTCTTGCATCGTGCTCGACACTGTATAGGTCGACGCCCGCGCTTCGACCGACAGGTCTGCACCGGAGGGTAATTCAGCGCCCTCCCTCCTGCGCCACTGCTCCAGCAGCGTATGCACGACCTTTTCGCGAGCACCGGAGAAAATTCGAACCGCTCGCCGAGGCTTGTGCTGGGCACCGACCATTTCTCGCACCACCATGTATGTCCCATGGCGGAAGTACATGGAGCCAGTGCCGTCGAAATAGTTGATGCCGGCGTCCTTGAGCTCTTGCCTTGCGCCCGGGCTGATGTGTTCTGCCACGACAGCGAGTGCAATTGGCTGCGCGCCGCCGGATTCCGCTTCCTTGTACTTTTTGAGCTGATGTACGACCTGCAGGATGTCCCGGGGATAGGCTTGACCAAGCACCTCTATCGCCACATCCACCTCCCCGCCAACGGGCAGTCGTAGGCGAACCAGTGCATCGAGTCGCGGCGGCCGGGGTCGGTCGCCGAAGGGCACTTCCTCTCTTGTGAAAAGCTCTTCGGCGGCCGTCAAGGCCACAAGCTCGTCAATAAAGGCACGCAGAGACACGGTGTTTATTTGGCCTTTCTGGCATATTAGCTGCGCAGCTAGTATAGCGGATTATTCGAACTGAATAGTTTATTAGCTGCACAGCTAATATACCTGAAATACCAAACTAGGCGCCTATGACGGGGTCCATTTGATTTCAGTGCAGAAAGTGACGGTTCGTGCCTCCCCGCAGAGC
>CAZZHF010000190.1:0-5911 GCA_964653545.1 uncultured Gammaproteobacteria bacterium
GGCTTGGAACATCTGAACGTGATGGGGGGGTGTTGTGGCACGGATCATCGACACATTGAACAGATCGCGTCAGCCTGCCTGCCGCTATTCCCACAGGCGAACTAGCAAGGTGGCCTGGCGGACCGATACGCCGCCGCCTGGTTTCGTCATTCCGCCACAGGGAAATCGGCCCGCTCCGTGATAATTACCAGTCCAAGACGAATTGCCGTTGTGGCGGCCACCGCGCTTGCTCTGCTGGCGGGCGCTTTTCTGTTTTATCGCGAGTGCGCGTTCGGTGGTGGCATGCCCGGCTGGTACCGCGACTGCACGTGCCTTGGCATGGAACGCCTTGACTATGACCAGACCGCCGCCGACGGCCCTCGTCGCACGATGTGCATTGGCCTTGTCACGGCGCGCACCTGCTATTTGCACCCGGATGGGCCGAGCGTTCCGTGCGAGTCCCTTCCACACCGGTGACGTCGTACACGTCAGTCAACCCGACACCCGCGCGGTCACCTGGGTAGGCTGTTAGATGACGGGGCCTTATCCACGGCCTGACCACCCCCCAGCACCCGCCGATCGAAGGACACGCTCTTGACCAGGGCCCAGACGCGCTGCTGCGCGGCCAGCCCGAGTGTCGCCACCGCTTCGCGGGTGATGCGGGCGCGCAGGTGCGACCCCCCCGTGCGTGCGTCACCCAGCTCCAGCAGCAACTCCGCGTAGGCGCTGGCGGAATCGGTGTCGATGCGCAGCACGGTGGCTTGCAGCTGGTTGCGGATGCTCACCCCGTCCACGCGGTGCAGGGCGATGGCGACGTCTCGGGCACGTACCCGCAGGCGAATCGGCGTGCCTGGGACGGCTTCGATGTGGGGCAGGGACAGGCGCTGGCCGGCGACGTCCAGTTCGGTGAGGGCAAAGTCCGGAACCTGCCGGCACACGCGCGCGTCCAGCAGCACGCCGGCCTCGAAGTGGCCGGATACGGCTTCCGCCTCCGGGCGCTCCAGCACGGCATGGACTTCGCCACGGGTCACCACCCGGCCAGCCGCCAGCACCAGTACCTCGCTGGCGAGCTGGGCGACCTCCTCAACCGCATGCGACACGTAAATCAACGGGATGCCGAAACGCTCCGGCAGCTGCTGGATGTAGGGCAGCAGCTGCGCCTTGCTCTTGAGGTCGAGCGCGGCCAGGGGTTCATCCAGCAGCAGCAGGCGCGGATTGCACAACAAGGCGCGCGCAATGGCCACGCGCTGGCGTTCGCCGCCGGACAGATCCGCGGTGCGCCGGCCAAGCAGGGCCTCCAGATCCAGCGCGGCGATGACCGGCTGGAACCCGGGCGCGCCCGATCCGCGCCGCGCCCGCGCATGGGCATAACGCAGGTTGCCGAGCACGGACAGGTGTCCGAACAGGCGGGCGTCCTGGAACACGTAGCCGATGCCGCGCCGGTGTGCCGGCACGCGCAGGCGGGCCGCGTCGTCATGCAATACGGCGCCATCCAGCGCCACCTGGCCGCGCGCCGTCGCTTCCAGTCCGGCCAGGGCGCGCAGCAGGGTGCTTTTGCCGCTGCCGGAGGCGCCCATGACTGCGGTGATGCCGGCCAGCGGCAGGGTCTCGCTGACCCGCAGCGCGAACGCGTCGCGATCCAGCGCCAGATCGAACGCGAGCACGCTCACCCGATATGCACCGGATAGCGGCGGTTCAGCGTGTACACCAGCACCAGCACCGCGAACGAGAACACCAGCAGCCCACCGGAAAGCAGGTGTGCCTGCGCGTAGTTCAGGGTTTCCACCTGTTCGTAGATGGCAATCGAGATCACCCGCGTGCGCCCGGGGATGTTGCCACCCACCATCAGCACCACCCCAAACTCTCCGAGCGTGTGTGAGAAGCCCAGCACCGTCGCCGTCAGATAGCCGCGAAATGCCAGCGGGCTGGCCACGCTGAAGAACGCATCCAGCGGCCGCGCGCCGAGCACCGCCGCCGCCTCCAGCGGGGACCGGCCGACCGCCTCGAAGGCGCTCTGTAGCGGCTGCACCACAAACGGCATGGAATACAGCATTGAGGCAAGCACCAGCCCGCTGAAGGAAAACGTCAGTGTCTCGCCGGTCAGGCGCAGCCAGGTCCCGCCAAGCGGCGTTTCCGGCGCCAGCATCACCAGCAGGTAAAAGCCGATCACGGTCGGCGGCAACACCAGCGGCAGCGCTGTCAGTGCCTCGATGAGCGGCTTGACACGCGCCCGGGTGTGGGCCAGCCACCAGGCCAGCGGTGTGCCGGCCAGCAGCAGCAGCGCCACGGTAACCCCGGCCAGGCGCAGGCTGAGCCAGACCGGCCCCAGGTCGAATCCGGTCATGGCGTCATGGCAGGTCGTACCCGAGCTCGGCGATCACGGACCGTGCCGCGGGGCTTTTGAGGTAATCGAGCAAGGCACGTGCCGCCGAATTGTCGCGCGCCCGCGTGACCAGGATAGCGTGCTGTTCGAGCGGTGCGTACAGGTCCTGGGGCAGCTTCCAGTAACTGCCGGGGCGGGACCCGGCGGGGACCGTGGACAGGGCCACCAGGCCCACCTCGGCCGCACCACTGGCGACCATCGAATAGACCTGCCCGATGTCCTCGCCGCGCACCAGCTTGTCCTGAAGTGTCGGCCACAGGTCGAGTTTTTCCAGCGCCTGCTGCGCCGCCACGCCATACGGCGCCACTGCCGGGTTGGCGATCACCAGGTGCCGAAAGCCGCCCGCGCGCAGGTAATCCTGGCCATCAGCGCCGATGGCCTGCGGGTCCGGGCTCCACAGCGCCAGCCGGCCGATGGCGTAGGTAAAGCGCGACTCGGCCACGCCCAGACCACTTTTCTCCAGCACGTCGGGCCGCTCCACATCGGCCGAGAGCAGCACGTCGAAGGGCGCGCCTTGCTGGATCTGCGCCGCGAGCTTGCCCGACGAGCCGAGTACCACGGTGAGCTGATGCCCGCTGGCCCGCTCGAAGGCCGGCTCGATACGCGCGATGGCGTCGGCGAAGTTGGCCGCCACGGCCGCAATCACCTCATCCGCGCGGACCACTGCAACGCTGAGCACCAGGGCCACGGCGATGACCGCGCGACGCACGTGACAGCCGGGTTTGTCCCTGGTCAACGCCGAGCCATGCGCGTCAGGTGTTCCGGGGCAAGCAGCCACAGCAGGTTCGCGGTCCCCGCGCGCGGCGTGGCGCGAAATTCGATCAGACAGGCGGCGGCGCATTCGAACTGGAAAAAGCGCCCGGCATCGCCGGACAGCATGTGACACACCCAGTGGCTGAGGTCGTTCTCGTGGCCGACCACGGCCAGCGCCGGCAGAGACTGGCCGCACACCCAGGGCAACAACCCATCCAGCGCGCCCGGCGCCAGGGCGGCCGTTTCCTGTGTCGGTGCCACGAACGCCTCGGCCAGCAAAGCCGCCGTCTGACGCGCCCGCCGCAGCGGGCTGTGCGCGATCAGGCCGACGTCCGGCGCCAGTGCCTGCAACGGACCGCGCACCTGGCGCAGTAGCACCGCGCCCGCGGGGCTCAGCGGACGCTCGGCGTCCGGCTGTCCGGGTTCGGCGGGAGCATGGCGGATGACAAGACAGCGCATGGCAGCACCGGCAATAAGACAGGGCGCCGGTATTATCGCCGCCAATGCCGTCACTACGGCCATCGGCCGCCGCCTGGAAACCTGGGATGCAAAACACAGGATCTGAACGCCGCTGGCTGCTGCTGTGGCTGCTAATGACCAGCCTTATGGTGTACGGCTCGCTTTATCCGTTCCAGTGGCGGCCAGAGCCACTGCCTTGGCAGACATTGTTGGTGGTGCCGCGGCATATCTCGCGCAGCGACATCATCGGCAATCTGGCCCTGTTCATCCCCTACGGCTTTTGCGGCTTGCTGGCACTGGGCCGGCCCCGACTAACGGTAATGGTCCTACTGGTAGGCAGCGGCGCCCTGCTCGCACTGGCGCTGCAAACACTGCAACTTTCGGTGGTCGGCCGCACCGCGGCGCTGTACGACGCCACCTGGAACACCGCCGGTATCGTGTCCGGCCTGCTGGTGGCGCTGCCGGCACGCAACTGGTTAACCGGCCGTGGCCCGATGGCCATACAACCGGAACGCCTGACCGCGCTGCTGGTGGTGCTGGCCTGGCTGGCCAGCGAATGGCTGCCGTGGGTGCCATCGCTGGACTGGCAGCACGTCAAGGACAACCTGCGGCCGCTGCTGCAGGGACTCGCTCATCTGTCGTCGCTACAAATACTCGCCGCCGCGCTCGGGCCGCTGGTGGCAGGGGAAGCCCTGATCGTGGCGCTTGGGAGCGCCGGGGTGCTGGGTTTGCTGCCGCTGTCAGGCCTGCTGCTGGCGGGGAAAGTAGTCATCGTCGACCAGACCCTGAACTCCAGCGTACTGCTTGGCGTCGTGGTCGGGACCGGCCTTGCGCTGGCCGGTACCGCGCTCGCGCCCACACCACGCCGCCTGCTACTGATTCTGCTGTTGGCCGCGTCCATGGCCGGGCTGGCGGTGCTGCCCATTGACCCCTACGCGGCGCGACTGAGCGCCGACTGGGTACCGTTCGCCGGGCTGTTGCGCGGTGACATGTTGATCAACGCGCAGTCCCTGGCCGGTCGCCTGCTGCTGTATTTCGGCTTGCTGTGGCTGCTGCGCCTCCAGCGGGCGCCGCTGCTGCCTGCGGGCATCGCTCTGGCGCTGTGGCTGTTGGTGCTCGAACTGGTGCAGGTCCTGCTGCCGGGTCAGCGCGCCGACATAACCGAACCGCTATGGGCGCTGCTGTGCGCCATGGCGCTTGCACTGTTGCCGACCACGGCAGAGCGTGTCAGCCCCCAGGCCTCATCCCGGCGGGACTACTAGGTGCGGACCTGCGGAAATGGTCCTGACAGCGCCGCGTGTGAGGCAAGTCAATGTGGGCACCATCACTCTTGGGCTGTAATGACCTACCAATCCTCGGAGCTAACCCATGTCCCTATCTACCGACTTGCAAACCCTGCTCGACACTCTGGCCACACAGCGCGACGAACTCATCGTCCAGGCACACCTCGCCAAACTGGAGGCCGAAGAAGACTGGCTGAAGCTGGAGCAACAACTCGAACACCTGCGCGCCAAAGCCGGCCAGGCAGGAGCCGTGGGCGTTGATACCGCGCGCGAAGTTCTGGCGGCGGCCAAGCTCGCCGGCGAGGAAATCGCCCGCGGCTACGAGCGTCTGCGCCGGACCCTGTAAGCACGCCAGAACCGGCTACTGACCAGCGCCGGCACCACCCTGGGAGCCCGGCCCATTAGCCAGGGCGCGACGCTGACGCCACCCCGAAACAGCCTTGCCTTGGGTGGGACGCAAGCTCGACATATCATCCGCCACGTCGGCCACGGCCGGCATCGGTGCCTGATAGAGCTAACACCAGAGGGGATCACATGACCGCACAAATCACATGGCTGTGTTTCGGCCTGCTCGGATTACTCCCGTTCGCACTCGGCTTCTGGGTATCCATCAACCGCGGCCGCGCCGGGGCCAATTTCAGCTACTCGGACGACCCCGCCCACCCCCTGCATAAGGCCGTGCGAGCCCACGGCAACGCTATCGAGTACGTGCCGACGCTGATGGTGCTCACCATCGCCCTCGACCGCATGCTGCCGGGCCAGGCCACGATGTGGCTGGTCGTACTCGCCACGCTGGGCCGCTATCTGCACGCCATTGGCATGTTGACCTGCACCTCGCTGGGCGACCGTCACCCACTGCGCATAGCGGGCTCGGTATTGACCTACTTCCCGGGACTGATCATGGCGGTCCTGGTAATCCTGAAGGTGCTCTGACCGGGACCCGCGATGGGGCGGGTGGGCCAGCACACACGCGCCCGCCCCGTCCGGTGGCGATTTCGCGGCAACAGGCGCGCGATTCGCTCGTACGCGCCGAGGCTTGGTGCGGATTCCTGCA
>CAZZHF010000191.1:0-5870 GCA_964653545.1 uncultured Gammaproteobacteria bacterium
CGGGTGGTGAGCCTGGCTCTGTCGTGCAGCCCATGTTTCAAGCGCGAATGCCCGCTCGGTCACCTGCGCTGCCTGAACGATCTTGACCCGGAGCGGGTGCTGACCGCCGCGGCGGAGCTGGATGCGTGAAGCTGTTGCTGGTCAAGACCTCCTCCCTCGGTGACGTGTTGCATGCCCTGCCGGCACTGACCGAGGCCAAGGCGCAGGTGCCCGCGCTCGAGTGTCACTGGGTGGTGGAAGAAGCCTATGCCGCGATCCCGACCTGGCATCCGGCAGTGACCAGGGTGTTGCCGCTGGCGCTGCGCCGGTGGCGGCGCGCGCCCCTGGCGGCACTGCGCTCGGGCGAGTGGTCGGTGTTCAGTTCGGCGTTGCGCGGACGCCGCTACGACTGTGTCCTGGATGCACAGGGTCTGCTCAAGACGGCGCCGGTGACGCTCCTGGCGCGCGGCGCCACGGTGGGTTTCGACCGGCACAGCGCTCGTGAGGGACTGGCGGCCCTGGTTTACAAGCGCCGCGTGGCGGTGGATCGCCGCCAGCACGCAGTACAGCGCCTGCGCGTGCTGTTCGGTGCCGCGCTGGGTTACCAAGCAGGACCGACTGCGCCGGACTATGGCATCGTCCGGGAGCGCCTGCCGGCGTCGACACAGCAGGGTGATTACGTGGTGTTTCTGCACGGCAGCAGTTGGCCGAGCAAGCTGTGGCCTCAAGCGCACTGGCGCGCGTTGATTGACCACGCCGGGCAGGCGGGCTTGCGGGTACTGTTGCCGTGGGGTGACGCCACCGAGCATAGCCGGGCGCAGGCGCTGGCGGTCGGTGCGCCGCATGCCACGGTGCTGGCAGCGCTCGATCTGCCGCAGCTGGCGGCCACCCTGGCAGACGCGCGCGGGGTGGTCGGTGTGGACAGTGGTCCCACCCATCTGGCGAGTGCTCTGGGTGTGCCGACGGTGTCCCTGTATGGCGCGACCGATCCTGAACTGACCGGTACCTGGGGCGCCCGCCAGCGGCGTTTGCAGGCGGTTTATGCGTGTGCGCCGTGTCTGCGCCGCAACTGTCGCTTTGCGCTTGATGATGGCCCGCAGCCGCCCTGTTTCGGCCAGATGAGCGCCGCCACAGTGTGGCAGGCGCTGTGCGAGCGACGGGAGGGCGAGTGAAGATCGCCTTTTGTCTGTTCAAGTACTTTCCATACGGTGGCATGCAGCGTAATGCGCTGCGCATTGCACGCGCACTTCGGGCACGCGGCCACCAGGTGGAGTTCTTTGCCATGCAGTGGCAAGGCGACCTTGATCCGGACTTGCCGGTGCATCTGTTGCCGGCGCGTGGGCTCACCAACCATACCCGTTACGCAAATTTTGCCCGGGCATTCGCACTGGCCGCGCAGGGCTTTGACGGCCGGGTCGGGTGCAACAAACTGCCGGGTCTGGATCTTTATTACGCCGCCGATACCTGCTACCACGCGCGCATGGCCAAGCGGCCGTTCTGGCATCGCTTGTCGGGCCGCTACCGGGCCTTCATCGCGGCCGAGCAGGCGGTTTTCTCACCACAGAGTCATACCGAAATTCTGGCAATATCCGACAGCGAGGCGCGCTCGTATCAAGCCAGTTACGGCACGCCCGCGAGCCGTTTTCACGCCTTGCCACCGGGCATTGGTCCGGACCGTCGGGCAACCGATGCGGCCCCCGAACAGCGCGCCCGGCTGCGCGCGGAATTTGGTATTGGCGAGTCGGAGTATTTGTTGCTGACAATCGGTTCGGGCTTTCGCATGAAAGGGCTTGACCGCAGCCTGCGCGCGCTGGCGGCCTTGCCGCCGGTGCTGCGGGCCCGCACCCGTCTTATCGCCATCGGTCGTGACAAGCCGGGGCCGTTCCGTCGCCTGGCGGGGAAACTGGGTGTGGCCGGCGCGCTCACCATCCTGGATGGTCGGGATGATATTCCGTTCTTTCTGCAGGGCGCCGATCTGTTGCTGCACCCGGCTTACTACGAGAACACCGGTTCGGTCCTGGTCGAAGCCATTGTTGCCGGTCTACCGGTACTGACGACCAGCACCTGTGGATTTTGTATGCACGTCCAGCAGTCCAGATGCGGCACCGTGCTGCCGGAACCGTTCAGCCAGACCGACATGAACGAGCACTTGGCGCGGATGCTTGTCTCGCCCGAACGCGCGCGGTGGCGTGAAGCCGGTATCGCCTATGGCCAGACCGCCGACTTGTATAGCCTTGGCCAGACCGCTGCCGAAGTGATCGAAACGCGGCTGCTGGCGATGCACGGCTGATGCGGATTACGTTGGCACCGCAGGTTTCGTCGGCACTGCCACCCGCTGCCTTCGACGCGCTGATGGTGTTGCCCGGGGTGGTGCAGCGACGGGTCAAGGAGCGGGAGACCCTGCGCGTCTCAATTGGCGGCCGTGAATACTTCTTGAAGCGCCATTTCGGCGTCAGCTTGCGTGAGGTTGCCAAGAATCTGTCGCAACTTCGCTGGCCGGTGCTGGGTGCCGATACCGAGGCGCGGGGTATTCGTCGCTTACACGCGCTCGGGGTACCCACCGTGTCTGTGGTGGGGGAGGGCGAGCGTGGCCTGAATCCCCTGCGCCGACAGTCGTTTATTTTGACCGAGGCATTGCCCGATACGATTACGCTGGAGGAGCTGAGCCTGCGCTGGAGTCGACAGCCGTTTCGCAGTCGATCCGACATGCTGCTCAAAAGGGCCTTGCTGGTGCGGATCGCGGATATCGCCCGCAGCCTGCACGAGAACGGCGTCAACCACCGCGATTTTTATTTGTGTCATTTTCGTCTTGAGCAGGGCAGTCCCGGCCTGCACCGGCCCGGAGGGGCGCTGTTGCTGCACGTCATGGATCTGCACCGGGCACAGTTGCGCCGGCGCACGCCGTTGCGCTGGCGGGTCAAGGACATTGCCAGCCTGTACTTTTCGGCGCTCGACGCGGGCCTGACCCGGCACGATTGTCTGCGCTTCATGCGCCTGTATACCGAAACGCCACTGCGCGAGCAGTGTGGCAGGTCGTTCTGGCGACGGGTCAGCGCCAAGGCAGAATTTTTGTACCGGAAAGCACATGGGCGTTCCGCAACATTGCCCCTGGAAGCCGGGTGACAGACCGACCGACACTGCCGCTGCAAGTCGAGGTGCCGGGCATCGGGCCACTGGTTTGTGAGCGCGCGCTGCGCATCCTGCCCGGTCAGCGTTGGACGCTTGCAGGTCGGCTTCCGGAACAGGCAGACATGCCGGTGGTTGCCAAGCTTTATCTGGCGTCCGGGCGTCGCGCGCGCCGCCATTTCGAGCGCGAGCGACGCGGCCTGGAGGCGCTGTACCAGCGTGGCATCGCCGCGCCCGAGTTGCTTTTTTCCGGCCAGCTCCCGGCGCCGGCCGGCTGGTTGGTGTTGACCGCGCTGCTTGCGGGCGAACCAGCCAACCGCATCTCGACGGCAGCGCTCCCGGCCGTATTGCGCGCGGTCGCGCTACACCACGCCGATGGGGTTGAGCAGACCGATGCACATTTGGGCAATTTCCTGATTCGCGGCGGCGTTGCCTGGACCCTGGACGGCGCCGGTATCCGCGCCGGCGCGGCACCGCTGCCGGCGCGCCGGGCGTTACGTAATCTGGCCCGTTGGCTGGCGCAGATCCCACCGTCGGCAGTGATTCAGCTCGGCCAGCTGTATACGCAGTACCGCGCGGCGCGCTGGGATGGCGGCAGGATCGGTTCCGGCCGGGCGCTCGGCCGGGCACTGAAGCATGAACGCCGAAAACGCGAGGCGCGCCATCTGAAAAAAGTGTTCCGCGACTGCACGGCGTTCTCGGCAACGCGCAGCTTCACGCGCCTGCAGGTGCTGGATCGCCGTTATGACACGCCTGCCCTGCGTGAGTTACTGGCCAATCCGGATGCCGCGTTCGCCGCGTCGGATGCCGACTGGCTCAAGCGTGGCAATAGTGCGAGCGTGGTGCGGGTGCTCGTCGACGGCCGGGCACTGGTGTTCAAACGGTACAATCTGAAAAGTCCCGTGCATTGGCTCAGGCGTTTTTGGCGGCCGTCGCGCGCCTGGCATAGCTGGCGCAACGCGCAGCGCTTGGTCCTGTGGGGCGTGCCGACAGCCGCTCCGGTGGCAGTGCTTGAAAATCGTCTGGGTTGGCTGCGTGGGCGCGCCTGGTACGTCAGTGAATTCGTTCCCGGTGTGCCACTGCACGTTGCCCTGGCGGATACAACCGGGCCGCCGCGCGAGGTCATCATCGAACGCCTTCACACATTGCTGACCGAGCTGGTCCAGTTACGCCTCAGCCATGGCGACCTGAAAGCCACCAATTTTCTGTGCGATCCCGATCGGCCCCTGATGTTGCTGGACCTCGATGTCATGCGTCGGCACCGTCGGCGCCGCACGTTCTCGCGCGCATTTTCACGTGATCTACAGCGTTTGCGCGCCAACTGGGCGGATGACCCGCCGTTGCGGCTGGCGCTGGACGATGCATTGACTGATATAGAGCGTTACTTATGATTGTTCTGGGCCTGTCCGGCGCGGTCAGCCACGACGCCTCCGCGGCTCTGCTGGTGGACGGCGAACTGGTGGCGGCGGCGGAAGAAGAACGCTTCATCCGCGACAAGCACGCCAAGGGTCGCCAGGCCCTCAACGCGGCGCGGTATTGCCTGCAGCAGGCGGGCATCCGGCCCGACCAGGTCGATGCCGTGGCCTATCCCTATGCGCCGATTGGCCTGCGATCACCCGCGCGCTGGCACTACGCGGCCCGCCACTGGTACGCGCCGGACCGGGCGCTGACAGCATTGTTCGACGGCAACCGGCGTTACCGGCGCAATCGCCGCCAGGCGCTGGCCATGCTGGGCGACCTGGGCTTCGCGGCCGGTAGCGCTCCGTTTGTGCCGGTGGAGCACCACCTGGCGCATGCGTCGAGCGCGTACCACCTGTCCGGTTTCGACGGCAAGGTGGCCATTTTGGGCCTGGACGGCCGCGGCGAGTACGCAACCACGTTCTTTGGCTACGGCGAGGGCGGCCGCATCCACAAGCTGACCGAGTTCTACGAACCCGACTCCCTGGGCGGCCTGTACGGGGCGATCACCGAGTACCTCGGTTTCGAGATGCTGGACGGCGAGTTCAAGGTCATGGGCATGGCGCCGTATGGCGACCCGGATCGGTTCGATTTCTCGCGCCTGCTGCGCTGCGATGGCCGCCGCCTGCGCGTGAACAACCGCCTGGTCGACGTGGTCGGCCTGCGCCGTCACAAGCGCGGCGGCAAGGGCTATTTCTTCAGCCCCGAACTGGTCAGATGGCTGGGTCCGCCGCGCGACGGGGACGCCATCGACGAGCCATACATCCACTACGCCGCAGCGGTGCAAAGACTGCTCGAAGAAACCGCCCTCAAGCTGGTGCAGCACCACCTGGGGCCGGTGCTGGCCCAGGGCGGCAAGCTGGCCTACGCCGGTGGTGTGGCGCTGAACGTGAAGCTCAACCAGCGCCTGATGGCGTTGCCGCAGGTCGAGCAGCTGTTCGTGCAGCCGGCGGCCGGCGATGCCGGCACCGCCATCGGCGCGGCAACGTATGTGGCGGCCACGGCCGGCGACGCAATCAAACCCTTGCAACATGTGTATCTGGGGCCGGACTACAGCACCGAGGAGTGCCTGGCCGCCTGCGCCGCCCACGGCGCCAAGCCGCACTACCGCCGACTCGAAAACACCGTGGCAACCGCCGCTGACATCCTGGCTGCCGGCAACCCGCTGGCCTGGTTCCAGGGGCGCATGGAATTCGGCCCGCGCGCGCTGGGCAACCGCAGCATTCTGGGTAACCCCTCGCACCCCGGCGTGGCCGAGCGCATCAACGCGCAGATCAAGTACCGCGAGCGCTGGCGGCCGTTCTGCC
>CAZZHF010000192.1:0-5784 GCA_964653545.1 uncultured Gammaproteobacteria bacterium
CGCCCACCGGGCGGCCAAGCTGCTGCGCCGCGTGCCCGACGCCAGCCACAACTTGCTGCGCGCGCTGCTGGGCGCCCACGCCAGTTGGCCCGAGCCATCCGTCCCGCTGCTCAACCCGAACAACAACGCCGAGGGCCGCGAGAAGCTCACCCGCCTGGTCGGCTACGGGTGCATCAACGACGGTGCGTTGGAGCAGTCGCTGGACAACGTCGTCACGCTGATCAGCGAAGAGCAGATCGGCAACGACCGCTGCCAGTTCTATGCGGTCCCCATCCCAGACGAGTTCTGGGATGGCGGACGGCGCACGCGCGAGCTCACCATTGCCCTGGCCTACAGCCCGGTGGTGCGGACGACCCGGCTGGACTACCGCATGACCAAGCTGAAGTTCAGCTTGGTGCTGGCCAACGACCTCGAAGAGGTCTCGGCAGCGTTCCAACACAACCGGGACGAAGGGATGCCCGAGCACGGGACCAACCGCTCGCTGCCCGGGAAGGTGCGCCAGGCTGGCACCTTGCAGGTTGCGCGGTGGACGTTTCGACAGCGCCCACGCGGCCAGCTGTACGTGGTGGTCACCCGCCAGGACGCCACGTGGTCCGATCTCGAAGAGGGCCCGGAACCCTACGCCCTGTGCGTGAGCATCGCCGACCGGGCCAACGTCCAGTCGCGCCTGTACGCACAGGTCCAGGCCCTCCTCAGGGCGCGGGTCGAACAACGTGCGCGCGCACGCGTTGGAGGCTGACCGTGCTGGGTGTCGCCGAACTGGTCGAAGCGCTGCGCCTGCCCGCGTCTTGCCGGGTGGACCAGCGCGTACCCAAGAAGATGCTGGCCGAGCATGGCGCCCCGACAGCCGCCGACCGCCGTCTGCTCACCGACGGCATAGAGGAGTTGCAGTGGATCGCTGCACTGAAGCCTGGCACGGTGGCAGTCCCCGAACACCGCGCCGACGGCCGCGAGTATTTGGAAGTGGCCGTGCTGGGCGTGCAGGTGCGCGCCACGCATGGCAAGGCGTCGCAGTGGTTGCGGCTGGCCGAGCTGGTGCACCGGGCCGTGCCCTACCCTGTGCTGCTGATCCAATCCTTGGCCCCTAGCACCGCAGGTACGCCCGACAGCCCGACGCTGAACGCGCCAGCCCAACTCGCCGTCAGCCTGGCCCACAAGCGCGCGGCGCAGAACGAGGCTGGCAAGGTGGTGCTTGACGGCGAGCTGGTCCGCACTGAGCTGGTCGGCACCGACACCGGGCCTACATCGGTGCTGGGCCCGCTGCTGGAGTCACTGGCCCTGGACCGCCAGCCGCATCAAGACCTGATGACCATGTACCAGGGCTGGATGGACTGCCTAACCGCGGCGGAGGCCGGTCGCATCACGGGCCGCTTCCGCCTGACGGCTGACGCAGCCGCAGCAGCCACACAGCGCGAGGCACTACGCACCTGCCAAAGGCTCGAGCAAGAGGCGGAACGGCTGCGCAGCCAAGCAGCCAAAGAGCGACAGATTTCCAAGCGAGTAGACCTGAACTTGGCGCTGCAGCGCCTAAAGGCTGACCTGAACGCGGCACGTGCGCAGCTGTAATGCCCCCGCGCCCAGACAGCAAGAACAACCGACTGAAAGACCAAAACATGCAGAAGTTCGAGGCGAACAGCCCAGAGGGCAAATCGGCCAACGTCACAGCCGACAACTTAGTCCAACTGTCGGCACTGTTCCCGGAGTTGGTCTCTGAAGGAGCAAACGGCCCGGTCGTAAACGTCGACGTACTGAAGGCGCTCGTGGGCGACGCAACAGTGACCGATGCCGAAGAGAAGTACGGTTTGAACTGGCATGGAAAGCGTGCCGCGCGGCATCTAGCACTCACTACAACGACGGGAACCCTTCGCCCGTGCCGCGAAGACAGCATCGAGTGGGAAACCACAAAAAATCTAGTGATCGAAGGCGACAACCTAGAGGCACTAAAGCTTCTGCAAAAGGGCTATGCCCGGCGGATAAAGATGATATTCATCGATCCACCGTACAACACGGGTACCGACTTTGTGTATCCAGATTCGTTTCAGGATGGCGTTAGCAACTACTTGGAATTGACAGGCCAGGTTGCAGACCAAAGGCCGACTACGAGCAACAGTGAATCCAGTGGGCGATACCACACAAACTGGCTGAACATGATCTATCCGCGCCTAAAGTTGGCGTGGACTCTGCTGCGCCAGGATGGGGTGATGTTTATAACAATCGACGACCACGAGGTTGCGCAGCTCACGCAGATTTGCAATGAACTTTTCGGCGAAGAGAATAAAAAGGGAGTACTCATTTGGCAGCACAGCGTGCAACCAAAAGGATACTCCGGGACGTTCTCAGTTCATCACAATTACATCCTCTGCTACCAACGAAGTGATGACTTCGAGCTCAGCAACACGGAGCGAACCGATGAACATAATAAAAACTATTCCAATCCAGACAACGATCCCAGAGGACCTTGGAGAGCTGGCGATGTCCGGAATGCTCTGTATCGCCCTAATTTAATCTACAAGATTTCTACGCCGTCAGGCCTAAGTATCGATCCACCGCCAAATGGATGGCGCTGGAGCAAAGAAACCGTGGCAGAAAAAATATCGACCGGCGAGATTATGTTCTCGCCAGATGAAACCAGAATCATTCGAAAGATCTACCTAGAGACTCTAGATGGGCGAACCCCGGAAACCCTGCTGTTTGGCAAGGAAGTGGGCACGACCCGAGACGCCGCCGCAGAGATCAAGAAGCTCTTCGATGGAGAAATGCCCTTTGACACTCCAAAGCCCACCGGATTGATTAGGCATCTCTTAACTCTTGCCGGAGCCAGATCCAGTGACATCATATTAGACTTCTTCGCCGGCTCTGGAACAACCGCCCATGCAGTGATGGCGCACAATCAAGCCGCAGGTGACCGCTTGAGATCGATACTGGTTCAACTGCCAGAACAACTGAATCCAGAAGACAAAGACCAACGAGCCGCTGCTGAGTACTGCCAGAAGATTGGCATCGACTCCAATATTGCCGCGCTGACCAGGGAACGTCTGAGGCGCGTAGGGAAGGCCATGCGCTCTGAATTGCTCTCCGAGGTGGTCGACATTGGTTTTCGCGCCTATCGGCTAGACCACTCCAATATGCGAATTTGGCAGCCAAATAAGAGCAACCTTGAAGCCACCTTGTTGGCCAGCGTCGAGCACGTACTGGAGGATCGCTCCGAAGAGGATATTCTGGTCGAACTACAGCTAAAGCTAGGATTGGACCTGTGCACGCCGAGCGAGCGTCGATTCATTGCGGACACTAGGGTCTACACGATTGGAGAGGGCGTAGTGTTCGCATGCTTGGGGAAAACCATCCCCAATGAGGCTGTAGAAGAGATCGCAAACGGAATACTTGCCTGGAAGAAGGAGCTATCGCCGGCAGGAAACTCTACTTGCATTTTAAGGGATAGTGCATTTGGAAATGACGTTGCGAAAAGCAACTTCACTGCCATCCTACAGCAGGGCGGTCTCAATGAAATTCGGAGTCTTTGAAGCTCGCAAGAGGCGGAATTCATGAAGAGTAAAAGTGAACTGCTTCCAACTGGTGCATTTGGCTCATGGGCGGTGACTGCGCTTCGTGATTCAGTTGTTAGTAGACTGAACCAGGATCAGCAAGGAAAGTCACTCGAACTGTATTTCTATGCGGTAACCCTCTCCGGCTGGGAATCAGTACGAAGCTCCATCGAAAGGTGGCGCAAAAAGGATTCTTCGCGAGGCGCAACGATCTATGCAGGCACAGATCATGGGATAACGGACCCTGATGCGCTTTCAGAGATGTCGGACGCCGGCATTGACGTAAGGTTGATGCAAACGTATTCCGGGGTTTACCACCCT
Organism: uncultured Gammaproteobacteria bacterium; assembly: GCA_964653545.1. Taxonomy (GTDB): domain Bacteria; phylum Pseudomonadota; class Gammaproteobacteria; order Immundisolibacterales; family Immundisolibacteraceae; genus Immundisolibacter. The sequence continues at coordinate 3,864 of CAZZHF010000192.1, forward strand.
AAAGTAGTTCGTCTCTCCTCCCCCGAAAGGCAACTCATTTGGGTTGGAAGCAACAATCTAACACGAGATGGACTACTAAACAATATTGAGTTTGCGGTTCTCATTGAGGGCAACGATATTCCACCTTCCTTCCTGGACTGGACCAATAATGTTCATGCAGGTAGCACGCCTCTCACGGACGCACTTTTAGATACATACCGTCAGGAGCGGACAAATTTTGAGAAAGGTCGGGCTTCCGCAAAGTCAACGACTTTCACTTGGAGTCAAAAGTCGGAACCAGCTAAGTCGAGCTCGAAGTCCAAACCTAAGGCGGGAGATCTAATAATTGAAGTAATGCCTGAGGAAACGCGCGGCGGAAATCAGGTGCAGCTACCAAGGGAGGCGGCGAGGCATTTGTTTGGTCTCGAAGAAGTTGGAGACCAAGTCGAAATCCAGCTGCGGCAGCTCGGGGCGAAAGCCTATCGCAGATTGGTGATCAGCGTTTTCTCCAATAATACGGTTCGAATCTCGATTAATGAGCTCGAATACCGAGATCGCCCTTGCGTCATCATCATGCGCCGCAATGCGCCGATGAAGTTTGAGTTCGAGATAGTTTCGGAAAGCATTTTTCCGACGCGGTACAGAAGCTTGCTAACTTCATGCACAAACCAAACCAGAGCCGGTAGCCGGCGATGGGTAATAGCCTGAGACGAATCGAATGAAACTTCACTTCGAGCCCGACCTCGACTACCAACTTCAGGCTATTGGGTCTGTGTGCGACTTGTTCCGTGGGCAGGAGATCTGCCGCACGGAGTTCACCGTCACCATGAAGCTGCCGGATCAGCAGCTGACCTTGGGCGTGGCCGACACCGACAAGGGCCTGGGCAACCGCCTGACCCTGGTTGACGACCAGCTGCTGGACAACCTGCGCAGCGTGCAACTGCGCAACGGCCTGGCACCCTCGGGCACGCTGGCCTCGGGCGACTTCACCGTAGAGATGGAGACCGGTACCGGCAAGACCTACGTCTACCTGCGCACGGTCTTCGAGCTGAACAAGCGCTACGGCTTCACCAAGTTCGTCATCGTGGTGCCGTCGGTGGCCATCAAAGAAGGCGTCTACAAGTCGCTGCAGATCACCGAGGAGCACTTCAAGAGCATGTATGCCGGCGTGCCGGTGGACTTTTTCCTGTACGACTCCAGCAAGCTGGGCCAGGTGCGCAACTTCGCCACCAGCGCCACCATACAGGTCATGGTGGTCACGGTCGGCGCCATCAACAAGAAGGACGTCAACAACCTCTACAAGGACAGCGAGAAGACCGGCGGCGAGAAGCCAATCGACCTCATCCGCGCCACACGGCCCATCGTCATCGTGGACGAGCCCCAGAGCGTGGACGGCGGCCTCAGTGGCGCCGGCAAGGCGGCCCTCGACGCGATGAACCCGCTGTGCACCCTGCGCTACTCGGCTACCCACGCCAACAAGCACCACATGGTGTACCGGCTGGATGCCGTGGACGCCTACGAGCGCAAGCTGGTCAAGCAGATCGAGGTGGCAGCGGCCACCATCGAAGACGCCTTCAACAAGCCCTACGTTCGCCTGCTGGAAGTGAGCAACAAGAAGGGCATCTCCGCCAAGGTGGAACTGCACGTGCAGACGGCCACAGGCGCCAAGCCCCAGGTGCTGACCGTCAACGACGGCGACGACCTGCAGCAGCTGGCCAAGCGGGCGGTGTACGCCGACTTCCGCGTGGGCGAAATCAACGCTGCCAACGGCGAGGAGTTCATGGAGCTGCGCTATCCCGGCGGCGAGGTCTACCTGGCCATCGGCCAGGCCCACGGCGAGGTGGATGCTCTGGCCGTTCAGCGCGAGATGATCCGGCGGACCATCAAGGAACACCTGGAGAAGGAGAAGCTGCTGCGGCCCAAGGGCATCAAGGTGCTGTCG
>CAZZHF010000193.1:0-5769 GCA_964653545.1 uncultured Gammaproteobacteria bacterium
AGGGCGGGTGATCAGCTCGGCGATACCCTGCACCGCGCCTTGCAGCACCTGATTGGCGGCCTTGAAGGCCTCGATCAGGCGGAAGTTGCGATCCAGTTCGCTGACCAGCTTGTCGTTCGGGATGATGATCAGCGAGTCGACATGTTTGGCCAGGGCAGCAATGCCCTCATTGGCGATGTCGAGCCGCTTGCGGCCTTCAAAGCCGAACGGCTTGGTCACCACCGCCACCGTCAGAATCCCGAGTTCGCGGGCAATCTGCGCGATGATGGGCGCTGCCCCGGTGCCCGTGCCGCCGCCCATGCCGGCGGTGATGAACACCATGTCGGCGCCTTCAAGGGAGTCAGCAATCCGGTCCTTGTCTTCCATCGCCGCCTGAGCACCGATGGCTGGGTTGGCACCTGCCCCCAGACCCTTGGTAAGGCCGGTGCCCAGCTGCAACACGGTCCCGGCCGAGGTGCGGCCAAGCACCTGGGCGTCCGTGTTGGCGACGATGAAATCCACGCCATCAATCTGCTGCGCCAGCATGTGCTCGATGGCGTTGCCGCCACCGCCACCGACGCCAATGACCTTGATGACGGCGTTCTGTTCAGTTGGTTCCATAAGTTCAAACATGGATGTGGTGCCCTCGGTATGCTGTAGCTTACCGCGAGAACCCGTTGGTCCCCGCGTGAGAATCGTCGTGCGCTCGCTGCCCTTGCCTTTGCCTTTGCCTCTGTCGCCTAGAATCGTCATACGCCCCCCTGAAACCAGCTTTTGACCGTTGCCCAAATACCGTTGAAACTGTTGATGCTGCGCCTGGATGGCGCACGCGCCGCCCGTTGTTCGAACGCGTAAAGCAAAAGACCGACGCCGGTGGCGTGAATGGGGTTGCGCACCACATCCACCAGACCACTGACCCGATGCGGTAGACCCAGGCGCACCGGCATATGGAAGATTTCCTCGGCCAGGTCCACCACGCCTTCCATCTTGGAACTGCCGCCGGTCAGCACCACGCCGGCCGCGATCAGATCCTGAAAACCGCTGCGCCGCAGCTCCGCCTGGACCAAGCGCAGCAACTCCTCATAGCGTGGCTCGACGACCTCGGCCAGGGTTTGTCGGGACAACCGCCGCGGCGCGCGATCACCGACGCTCGGTACTTCGATGCTCTCGTCGGCGCCGGCCAGCTGGCGCAGCGCACAGGCATACTTGATCTTGATTTCCTCGGCGAACTGGGTTGGGGTGCGCAGCGCCACGGCGATATCGTTGGTGACCTGGTCGCCGGCAATCGGAATAACTGCGGTATGCGCAATCGAGCCGCCGCTGAACACCGCGATGTCGGTGGTGCCGCCGCCGATGTCCACCAGGCACACGCCCAGTTCCATCTCGTCGTCGGTGAGCACGGAATGGCTTGACGCCACTTGTTCGAGCACCAGTTCGTCCACTTCCAGGCCGCACCGGCGTACGCACTTGACGATGTTCTGCATGGCGCTGACGGCGGCGGTGACGATATGCACGCGTGCTTCCAGGCGCACACCGGACATCCCGACCGGCTGGCGGATGCCTTCCTGTTCGTCGATAACGAATTCCTGCGGCAGTACATGCACGATGCGCTGGTCCATCGGGATGGCCACCGCCTTGGCGGCGTCCAGGACGCGGTCAACATCGGCCTGCGTGACCTCCCGATCCCGGATGGCGACAATGCCGTTGGAGTTGATGCTGCGAATGTGGCTGCCGGCGATGCCGGCGTATACGGAATGAATCTGGCAGCCGGCCATCAGTTCGGCCTCTTCCACCGCGCGCTGCATTGAGGCCACCGTGGATTCGATGTTCACCACCACGCCTTTTTTCAGGCCGCGTGAAGGATGGGTGCCCAGACCGATGATCTCGACCTGGCCTTCAGGCGTGATCTCGCCCACCAGGGTGACGATCTTGGAGGTGCCAATGTCCATGCCGGCAATCAGCCGCTTGTCAGGTTTCTTGCTCATAGGTCCATGATCTTGCGGTTAGGTTCCAGCGCCGCCTTGAAGCGCACGGCAAAGCCGTCGCCATAGCGCAGGTCGACGGATTCCAGGGGTGGCGCAACGCCCACCAAGCGGCTGCGGTAAATGGCTGCGAAGCGTTGCAGGCGGCCGGTCACCTCCTTGCGGCCGGCAATGATGGTGAGGTCGTCAGCCAGACGAATGCGCAAGGCGCCCCGGGCGTCGCGATGCAACTCGCGAATCGGTGCCAGCCCTTCGAGCAAGCGACCGAAACGCTGGTAATCGGCAAACAAGCGCTTGGGTTTGGCGCCTGGCGGGCCGACCAGCAGCGGCAGCTGCGCCGACCCGGGCACGGAAGCGGCGAATAGCTCGCCATTATCGCCGAGCAGGCCATCTTCTCCCCAGCGTGCAATGGCGCGACGACCGACGATTTCCACCACCAGTTTGTCGGGCCATACCCGACGCACCAGCGCTTCCTTGACCCACGGCTCATCCCGCGCGGCGGCGCTGACCGCGGCCACGTTGACACCGAAAAAGCCGCCCGCGGCGGCAGGCAGCAGGCGCCGCTGAAGGGCGCCGCGGTCGATGTGGTCCAGGTCACCGGTGATTTCCACCATGGTGAGCGGAAAGCGGGATGGGTCGCTGAGCCAGACGAAGGCCTTGTTGGCGCCAACGGCGGCGCTTGCCAGTACCAGGACCAACCCCAGGCGGCGCAACCAGACCCAGACCTGGCGCGCGGTGGTGGCCACCTGCGACAGGCGCTCCTGCAGTGTCGGCGGTCGCACGCGTGCACCGCGTCGGCGTGCCTGCGCAGTGCGCGGCCGTTGTCCTCCGACGCCGAGCGACTCATACAAGGGACGCGGATCGGCGGCGGCCCTAAACATTGGCCCGTTCCCCCGCACCAAGTAGACGCGGCGGGCCCTGCGGCAGACGCAAGCTGGTGTCCAGAATCGCCAGCATCAGGCCGGGGAAGTCCAGGCCCGCTGCGCGCGCGGCCATCGGCACCAGGGAGTGGTCGGTCAGTCCGGGCACGGTATTGACCTCCATGACGTACGGCGCGCCCGAGTGGTCCAGCAGCAGATCCACCCGTCCCCAGCCGTGACAGTCCAGCGCCAGAAAGGCGTCCACAGCGAGTTGTTGCAGTGCCTTTTCCTGGGTCGCCGGCAGGCCGCAGGGACACAGGTAGCGGGTGTCATTGGCCAGATACTTGGCTTCGTAGTCGTAAAAGGCACGCGGTGTTTCAAGCCGAATAGCCGGCAGTACGACGGACCCCACAATGCCAACGGTGTACTCGCCGCCGCCGATATAGCGCTCGACCAGTACCTGCGGGTCGTGTGCCGCTGCCGTCGCCACCGCGGCGGGCAACTGCACGGCATGCATGACCTTGCTCATGCCGATACTTGAACCCTCGCGTGAGGGCTTGACCATCAGCGGCAGCCCAAGCCTTGCAACCAGGGCGTCCCAATCACTGTCGGGGCCGGCCACCGCGTAGTCCGCCGTGGGCAGCCGGCAGGCTTGCCATACTTGCTTGGCGCGCACCTTGTCCATGGCTAGCGCCGAGCCAAGCACGCCACTGCCGGTATACGGGACGCCGACCCAGTCCAGCGCGCCTTGCAGCGTGCCGTCCTCGCCGCCACCGCCGTGCAAGGCGATGAAAGCCCGGTCAAAGCCACCACTGGCCAGCCGCGACAGCAGATCGCCGGCGGCCGTATCGATGCCGACCGCGGCGACGCCTGCCTGTTCAAGCGCGGCGAGCGCCGCGCCGCCGCTCTTGAGCGATATCTCGCGCTCGGCCGAGTTGCCGCCCAGCAGCACCGCCACTCGCCCATAGTCGGCTGGCGCGCGCATCAGGCGGGTTCCCCCACGCGCCGAACTTCGGGCTGCAGGCGAACGCCACTGGTCGCTTCGACCCGTGCCTGTACTTCGTCAATCAGCGTCTCGATGTCCGCCGCGCGCGCGCCGCCGAGATTGACAATGAAGTTGGCGTGCAGCATCGACACCTGCGCCTTGCCGCGGGTGAGCCCTTTGAGCCCCGCGGCCTCGATCAGGCGCGCGGCAAAGTCGCCCTCCGGGTTGCGAAACACGGAGCCGGCATTGGCCTGACGCAGCGGCTGGGTAGCAGCGCGCCGACGCAGCAGCGCATGCACGGCGGCCTGTACCTGCTGCGGTGGGGCGGCGCTGAAAGCAAAGTCGGCGGCGAGGAAACATTCTTCCGCCGGACCCTGGACGCTGCGGTAGCCGATGCGGTACTCCGTCGGCAGGCGCTGATGCACGCGGCCCGCACGATCCACTGTCAGCACCGCTTGGACGCGCTGCCAGGTTTCCCCGCCGTGCGCCCCGGCATTCATGGCCAGCGCCCCGCCAACGGTGCCGGGTACGCCGGCCAGAAACTCACCGCCCGCCAGCCCGGCCCGGGCACAGTGTTGCGCCAGCTTGGCGCAGGGTAGTCCAGCGCCGGCGCGAAGCTGACCGTCCGGCAGTGGCTCGATGCCGGCGAAGCCACGGCCTATGCACACGACGGCGCCGCGAAAACCACCATCGCGCATCAGTAAGTTGCTGCCCAGGCCGAGCCACAGCACGGGCAGTGCAGCCGGCAGCTCCGCCAAGAACGTTTGCAGGTCCGCGACATCGCGGGGCTCGAAGTAGACATCGGCCGGTCCACCCACGCGCCAACTGGTGTGGCGCGCCAGCGGTTCATGGTGGCGCAGGCGCGGGCGTGTGACTTGGGCGGCGGCGTTCAAGCGGCCTCCCGCAATTGCGCCGCCAGCGATGAGGCCGTCTGGCCTATGCTGCCGGCGCCCAGTGTGATCACCACGTCGCCGTCCAGAACTATCGCGGCCAGGTTCTGCTCCAGGTCGGCCAGATGTTCGACAAACACCGGTTCCAGCCGACCGCGCCCGCGGATGGCGCGCGCCAGCGCACGGCCGTCGGCACTGGCAATCGGCGCCTCGCCGGCGGCATATACCTCACACAGCAACAGGACGTCGGTGCCGGTCGACAGTACCGCCGCGAAGTCGTCCAGGAGGTCGCGCGTGCGGGTGTAGCGATGTGGCTGGAACACGGTCAGCAGGCGCCGGCCGGGATAGGCGCCGCGCAGCGCTTCGAGCGTTACCTGAAGTTCCCGCGGGTGGTGGCCGTAGTCGTCGACCAGTGTGATGCGTTTGCCGGCCAGGGCGCCGTCGGCCAGGTGCTGCAGGCGCCGGTCGATGCCGGCGAAGCTATCCAGCCCGTCGGCGATAGCGGCATCGTCAACACCTACCTCACGCGCGATGGCGATGGCGGCCAGCGCGTTCTGCACATTGTGCCGCCCGGGCAGGTTCAGCGTGACCGGCAGGGGTGCATGGTCGTGGCTGCGCGCCGTGAAGTGCATGCGCAGACCCTGCTGGCGCACATCGTCGGTGTAAAGGTCGGCTTCGGGCGTGAGTCCGTAGGTCAGGACTGGACGGCCGATCTGGGGGCGTAGCTCCTGCAAGCCGGCATCATCGTGGCACAGCACGGCCAGGCCATAGAACGGCATGCGCTGCAGGAACTCGACGAAGGCACGGCGCAGACGGTCGGGATCGCCGCCGTAGGTCTCCATGTGGTCCTGGTCGATGTTGGTGACCACCGCCAGGATCGGCGTCAATTGCAGGAAGGACGCGTCCGACTCGTCGGCCTCCACCACCAGATAACGTCCACCGCCCAGGCGTGCGCCACTGCCCACCGCGTTGACCCGGCCACCGATGATGAAGGTCGGGTCCAGTCCGCCCCGTGCCAACAGGTGCGCGACCAGGCTGGTGGTGGTGGTCTTGCCGTGGGTGCCGGCGATGGC